>NZ_JAUNPE010000031.1 GCF_030536815.1 Kocuria sp. | reverse complement strand
GCGCCGTGGAACCGGTCGAGACGATACTCACCCCGGCCTCGTGCAGGCCGCGCGCAAGCTCCGCCAGACCGGTCTTGTCATACACGGAAATCAAGGCGCGCTTGAGGGGTACGCGGTCCAGCTGAATTGAATTCACAAAAACTCCAGGAGATGTAGGGGTGGTGCCGGTGCCACAGAAAAGTCTACGACTGCTCTTCACCGGGTCGATCAAAGGTAACCTCGCGGCTCAGTGTCGCCAGGGCATTCACGAGGAGACCGCGTTCGGCGGATTTGATGCGTTCATGCAGGGTTTCCTCGGTATCCTCCGGGGTGACCGGCACGGCCGCCTGGGCCAGGATCGGGCCGGCATCCACGTCGGCCACGACCTCGTGCACTGAGGCACCGGTGACCTTGACACCGAAGTTCAGGGCGTCCCGCACGGCGTGCGCGCCCGGGAACGACGGCAGGAGCGAGGGGTGCGTGTTGATGATCCTGCCGGCGAAACGCGCCACCAGGTGGGCGTCCACGATGCGCATGAATCCGGCGAACACCACGCGGTCCGGGTTGTAGCCGGCAATGGCGCGTTCCAGGCTCCGGTTCCACTGCTCCCGCTCCGGGTAGTTCGCCAGCGGCACCAGGAACGTGTCGATCCCGGCGGCTTCCGCGCGTTTCAGGCCGGCGCAGGGTTTGTCCGCGCCGACCGCCACGATGTCCACGTCCACGTCGCCCTTGTGCAGCGCATCAATGATTGCCTGCAAATTTGTACCGGAACCGGAAACCATGACCACGAGTCGCATACCGATCATGCTAACGATTTTCCGCGGTCCGCCCGGACCCGGCCGCTGCCTTACAGTGGAGATCATGCAAGATTCCGACAGCCCAGACACAGCACACGCGTCCTCCCGTTTGAGGCTTTCCGGTTTGGCAGCGGGACTCGCCCTGTTGTCCTCCGCCCTGGTGACCGGTCACGTGTGGTCCACGGCCGTGGGCGTGGTCATGGCGTTGGCCGCCGTTGTCCTGGGCATTGTGGTGCTGAGCACGTCCCGCACAGTGCAGCCCCGGTTGTTCATCACGTTCCTGGCCATCCTGGCCATAGTGTGGGGCGCGTTCAATGCCTTTGGCGGCGGGGCGCGCTTGGCCGTGTGGCCGGCCTCGCAGGTCTACCAGGAGTGCGCCTCCTCTGCCCTGACGCTGTCCTCCACCAGCCACTGTCAGCGTCAGCTCACGGACAACATTTGGAATTACCTCTCCGGCACGGAGTTGGAGACCGGTCCGGGGGAATCATCGCCGGGGCCCACGCCGTCGGCATCGCCCACCGCGTCGGAGTCCCCCGCATCGGCCGAGTCTCCCGAATCCGCCCAGCCACTGTCGAACACGGCCACACCGGCGCCGTCCGCCGTGGTTGGCTCCGCTTCACCCGCCTCCTGAGCGGTCACCGCCGTCGACCCGTTCGCATCCCACGGAACGCGGTTCCGGTCGCCGCCGACGCCGCTCGAACCAGTTCCGGTCCGGGTCTCGTCGGTCCGGGGCCGGGACTGCGCCGGATTTCCGGTCTGCAACGGTTCCTGACTATCGGGCCGCGCGTCCGCCCCGGGGACTCGCAGCCGGGCGGCCTTTCGCTTGGCTGATTTCTTGGCCGCGCGCCTCTGCCGGGCTTCCGCCTTCCTGGCCTGCTTGGCTTCCACCTTGGCGGCCCGGGCAGCGCCGGAGACTTCCGCGCCGTGGCGCCGCCGGTCTTCGGGATCAGAATCACCCTGGGGCGGCTCTTCCAGAGAACTGTTCCACGGGTTCTTCCGATAGCCCTCGCGTTCGAGCCACGGGCCCAGGATGTATCCGATCACACCGCCGGCAGTGATTTCGGCGCCGGTCCACAGGAACACGTGCCACGCATTGGGCCCGAGGTCCGTGAGCCTCCCCAGGCCCAGCGACCCGTGGGACAACCACGCGAGCAATGCCACGAGGCCCGCACCGATCGCGGCGATGAACGCAACGGTCAGCAGGGTCGACAGAATGAACGTGAACCACCGCATGGGCAACCTGATGGCCATCCAGTCGTCCAGGTGGTTCTCGCCCTCGCGCAGGAACCACCAGCCCGCGAGCACTCCGGCGAGGACCGGTAGCACCACCACGGCGGAGGCATAGACCCATGGATCACCCTCCGGCAGGGCTGCGAACGGCGGGAACTGCGGCAGCGCACCCAGTGAATTCTCGAACGGGGAGGCGAGTGCGCCCTCCCCGATCGAGAATCCGGCCCCGCTGACCCAAGCGGCAGCCCACACGACCATGTTGGGCAGGTAGCCGAACTGCAGTGCCGTGAGGGCGGTGTCACCGGCGGCGCCCGTGCCCAATTGCTGGTACACAGCAATGATCCGGTCCCAGTTCCACACCAGCGTTACCGCGGTGACCAGTGCACCCGCGGCGATCACGGCCACTGCGGACAGGAACCCCGCGCGTACCACTGCCCAGAGGTAGGAACCCGCCCACCTGGAGTACTGGCTGGTGCGCTGGATCCACGATGCGGCGTCGGCACCCAGGATCGCGGCGAGCGAGCGCGAAACGCTCCACCCGCCGACCAACGTCCCCAGGCCCGCGGGAATCAAGGGGAACACCGCCCCGGCCGGCACGCTGACCGACACGTGTTCGGTGCTACTCACGAGCGCCACGAGGGCACCGATCAGCGCGTAGCTGACCATGCCGGCGAAGAAGGGGATCAGGAACTGGCCGCGCCAGCACGCGCGGGCAATCCTCCTCCCCGCAATGACCGACAGTGCAAACGGTATGAGGGTGAGACCCAAGGGGACCAGGGTGAGAGTTCCACCCCCTGAGGACAGGTCGATGCCCTGGATCGCCGCCATGGTCAACGGCGTACAGTGCGCCACCAACCACACCTGACCCGCGAGCTGCAATCCACCCAGCACACCCAATGAATCGAAGCCACCGGCCAGCCACACCGCCGCCATCACCACCCCGGTGAGCAACAGGCTCACGGCCGCCACGGCCATGAGTTCAATCACTCCTTGCAACCAAAGGGGCATGGGGAATCCGCCCTCGCGGCCACCCTGGGGAGAGCCGGGCGAGGGCGGTGTGGTGGGTGAATCCCCGGGGTCACTGTTTCGGCGGCGCTGCGAGCGCTCGCGGACCCCGGGCAGGGTGTTGGAAAAGGTGGGGAAGTTCATCGCCCCCCATCTTTCCACGTCCCCGCCGGAGTTGGCCCAGACTTCACCGACAGGTCACCGGGGCGTGGGCATCCGGTGACCCGACCGGGCCACCGTATTAATCGTGAGAATCGCAGTGGTTGCCGAACAGTTCCTCCCACACATCAATGGCGTGACGCATTCCGTGGTTCGAGTCCTGGACCATCTGCGGGCGCAGGGCCACGAGGCCATGGTCATTGCCCCGTCCTACGACAAACTCAGCTCCCTGGGATCCGTGGACACCATGGACGGTGTCAGGGTCCAACGCATTGCGTCCATTCCGCTCGCCGGATACCCGGACGTCCGGGTGGCCAGTTGCACGGTCGCCCGCATGCAACGAATCCTGACCCGTTTCCAGCCGGACGTCGTTCACGTGGCCTCGCCCTTCGTCCTGGGGTGGCAGGCCATTCAGGCGGCCAGGAACTTGGGATTGCCGTGCGCCACCATTTACCAGACGGACATCCCCGGATACGCGGCGCGGTACGGTGCGCCCGTTCTGGAGAACGTGTTGTGGAGCCACGTGCGGAACATGCATAATTCCTCGACCCTGACCCTGGCGCCGTCCACGGCCTCCATTTCCCAGTTGCATGAACACGGTGTGCAGCGTGTGCGGATGTGGCGGCGCGGGGTGGACACTCGCCGGTTCGATCCAACTCGCCGCGATCAGGACTGGCGCGAACGCGTGGGCGGCGGGCGCAAGCTCGTGGGCTACGTGGGTCGTCTGGCACCCGAGAAACAGGTTCAGGACCTCGTGGTGCTGGACTCGCTGCCCGACACCCGACTGGTGATCATCGGGTCGGGGCCGGAGAAGGAGAAGTTGCGCACGTTGCTTCCCAACGCGCACTTCGCGGGATTCCTGGACGGTGACGCATTGGCCACCGCCATGGCCTCCCTGGACGTGTTCGTCCACTCCGGTGAACACGAAACCTTCTGCCAGACGATCCAGGAAGCCATGGCCAGCGCGGTACCCGTGGTGGCGGTCGGTCGGGGAGGACCCGTGGACCTTGTCGATTCATCCCGCAACGGTTGGCTGTACAAGCCCGGCGATACCGAAATGCTCCGCGCTCGTGTGGCGGACCTCGTGGGTGACAACGCTAAACGCGCCGCTTTCTCCCGCACTGCGTATGACACCGTGCAGACCCGCACGTGGACCGCCGTGTGTGATCAGCTCATGGAGCACTATGCACAGGCGCAAACCGTGGCCTCCCGCGCGCGCAGGTTCTCCACAACCACCTCCTGATCGGTGGTGCACAATCCATTCGTTGGTTAACTTTTGGTGACGTTATATGTCACCCCCTGGTTTCCCATGCCGTCGACCCGCTACGCTCGAATCCAGCTTCACGAGATGCGCTCTGGTGTTCGGTGTTGAAACCGCACACCTGTCGGGCTCCAACCCGGCGCACGCCAACCCTTGGTTCAGGGGTGGTTTGGATGACGAAGCGGCTGGGGCGCAACCGCGTGCGCAGCAAGAACCTCCCTGTACGAAGGCACACTACTGATGAAGAACATTCAACAATTACGCACAAAGACCGAGTCCCCTCGAGAACAATGGGTTGACGTCACCGTCGACATCGACCCCGACCACCACATGGTGCGTCTCATAGAATCAAACGGGGACATCCACGAATATCTGAGCAACAACGTTCGAGCCCTGGCCCACGCTGCCGCCCACAATCGAGGCCGCGCCCAGTGGTGCGAGAAGTACCGGCAACTACTGGTTCCCGGGGCGTCCAACGTTTCCGGTGGCATTGCGTTCTACAAGCTGGAACCGAAACCGGTGGCGCTCAGCGCCTGATCGGGGCCTCATCCGTGTTCTCACGCCGCGCCTAGTGCGCGGGCAGCTCCTGATCCTGGGTAATCAGCTCCGCGGCGCGCTCGCCGATCATGAAGACCGTGATGTTGGGATTCACGGTCACCAGTTCCGGCATCACTGACGCATCGGCCACGCGCAACCCGCTCACACCCTTGACACGCAGTTGGGGATCCAGCGGTGACTCCTGATCCTCGACCGGGCCCATCCGGCAGGAACCAGCAGGGTGGTACACGGTGTTGTGGGTGCGCTTGATGTACTCGGCGATCTCCTCGTCCGTCTGTACGTCCTGACCCGGAAAGAGTTCCTCGCCGGCCCATTCGGAGAGCCCGGACTGCGCGACGATCTCCCGCGCCTTACGAATGCCCGCGGTCATGATCCGCAGGTCGTAACCCTCGGGATCGGTGAAGTACCGGGGATCCACCCGGGGCTTGTCCCGGTAATCACGCGTGCGCAGACGCACGGTGCCGCGCGAACGGGCGTGTGTGACATTGGGGGTCAGGCAGAAGGCGTTGTCCGCGGTGGGGTAACCGTGGCGGAACGTGTGCATGTCGAAGTTCACGCTGCCGTAATGCATCATCAGGTCCGGGCGGTCCAGGCCGTCATCCACCTGGGCGAACAGGCCGATCTCCCACCACTGGGTGGAGTCCTCCACCATGGGCTGTTTGGCCTCCCACTGGATCACGGCCTCGGGGTGATCCTGAAGGTGTGAACCCACACCCGGGGAGTCCACGAGCACGTCCACGCCCACCTCGGTGAGATGCTCGGCCGGGCCGATGCCCGAGAGCATGAGCAGCTTGGGCGTGTCGATGGCGCCGGCGGAGACGACCACCTCGCGGTTGACCGAGAGCACGTGAGCGCGACCAAAAGCGTCATCCGTGATCTCCACGCCGGTGGCACGCCGGTTCTCGTCGAAGACAATGCGCTTGGCCTGGGTGCCGGTCAGGACGGTGAGGTTCGTACGCTCCCGGATCGGGTGCAGGTAGCTCACCGACGACGACGCTCGGGTACCGTCCTCGCGCGCGTTGATCTGGAAGAAGTTCGCGCCCTGGGTCACCGTCTTGCCGGTGTTGAAGTCCGCGCGCGGAATCCCGGCCTGTTCGGCGGCGTCGAGCACCGCCACGCCGCACGGGTCCACGGCGGGGACCTGGCGTAACCGCACCGGTCCGTCATGGCCGTGGTGGGAACCGGGATCCTCGTTGTTCTCGAGTTTCTTGTACAGCCGGAATGCCATCTCCGCGTTCCAGCCCTCCACTGCGAAGGTGGATTCCCACTCGTCGATGTCCTCGGACGGGGCCCAGAACGCAATGCATGAGTTGTGGGACGAGCACCCACCCAGCACCTTGGCGCGGGCCATACGCATGTAGGAGTTACCGTTCTCCTGCGCTTCGATCGGGTAGTCCCAGTCGTAACCGGATTCCAGCAGCTCCATCCAGCGGTTGAGCGTCAGAACTTCGGGCACGTTCTCATCATGGGCGCCCGCTTCGAGCAGGGCCACGCTCACGTCCGGGTTCTCGCTCAGGCGCGCCGCGATCACGGCGCCCGCCGAGCCTGCTCCGACAACAATGTAATCGTAGGTAGCCACGTTTTCTGTGGTGGTCACGGTTTCTCCCATGGGTCGTTGTTCCGTGGTCGGTGAGGTCCAGCGAAACGACTCAGCGTTCGGCAAACCAACCGGTCACCGCGGGGCGGGTGTTCTGGTAGATGTGCTTGGTCTCCTGGTACTCGGCCAGACCGTGGAAGCCCAGTTCGCGCCCCACACCGGAGTGCTTCATGCCGCCCCATTCCGCCTGCGGCAGATACGGGCCGAAGTCGTTGATCCACACGGTGCCGTGGCGCAGTTTGCCGGCCACGCGCTGTGCACGGCCCGCGTCCTGGGTCCACACCGCACCGGCCAGTCCGTAGTTGGTGTCGTTGGCGATCACGATTGCTTCTTCCTCGGTGCGGAAGGTCTCCACGGTCACGGTGGGGCCAAAGGCCTCGTCATGCACGCAGTCCATTTCCCGAGTGCACTGGTCGATCACGGTGGGCAGGTAGAACACGCCGTCGCTCAAATCCAGCGAACCGTCCGCCGACGGTCCTTCCGCGAAGCCACCGCCGCAACGCACCCGTGCGCCCTGCTCACGGGCCCGCTCCACGTAGGCGTGGACCTTGTCGCGGTGGGCTTCGGAAATCAACGCGCCGGTCTCGGCCTTCTCATCGAACGGCCCGCCCAACCGGATTTGTTCGGCTCGGCGCACCAGGTCGGTCACGAACTTCTCGGCCATGGATTCCTCGATCACCAAGCGCGCCCCGGCCGAGCAGACCTGGCCGGAGTGGATGAAGGCGCCGTTGAGCGCGTTGTCCAGGGCGGCGTCGTAATCCGCGTCGGCAAAGATCACGTTGGGGTTCTTACCGCCCAGCTCCAGGGCCACCTTCTTGACCGTCGACGCCGCCTCGGCAGCGATCACACGACCGGTCACCAGGCCGCCGGTGAAGGAGACGAGGTCCACGCGCGGATCGCTGGACAGCGGTGCACCCGCCTGCGCGCCGGCACCCAGCACCAGGTTGCCCACACCCGCGGGCAGCCCGAGGTCCTCGAGCACCCGCATCATGAGGATCGAGGTGTGCGGGGTGAGTTCGGCCGGCTTGAGCACAAACGTGTTGCCCGCGGCCAATGCCGGTGCGATCTTCCACGCGGCCTGCAGCAACGGGTAGTTCCACGGGGTGATCATCCCGCACACACCCACGGGTTCGTGGACCACGCGGCTGAGCACGTCCGGGTCCCCGGCGTCGATGATGCGCCCGGCGTCCACGGCGGCGATCTTGCCGAAGTACTCGAAGCAATTGGCGATGTCGGACATGTCCTGGCGGGACTCGTCGATCCGCTTGCCCGTGTCCTTGGACTCGGCCAGGGCGAACTCTTCGCTGCGCTCGCGCAGGCTTACCGCGACGCGCAGCAGGAAGCTGCCGCGTTCCGGGGCGGGAACGCTTGCCCAGCGTTCGTCGTCGGCGGCGGCACGAGCTGCGGCAATGGCGCGCTCGGTGTCCTGGCCGGTGGCCTCGGCGACCACCGCAACCTCGGTACCGTCCGCGGGGCACGTGATGGTTCGGGTGCCGCCGTCGAGCGCGGGGACCCACTGGCCGTCAATGTACAAGGTGTTGCTCATCGTGTTTCCTCCTTGGATTCAGAGAAGTCTTCACCCCAGGTAATGGTCTCGGACGTGGTCAGACCAATCTGAGTGCTTCCGGGGTGTTCGTGATTGATTCGAATGAATTCCAGGTGTCGCTCGTAGCCGTCCAGGGCGTCATTGATCAACTGGTCCTGCGTGTATCCGAGTACGTCATAGCCCATGGAACCGGTCGCGGCGAACACCTCCAACCGGTAATACTGGTCCGAGTCCGGGTTGGTGCGGAAACCACCGAAGCCCGGTGTGGGAAACGCCACGGGGTACACCTGGTACGTGAAGTCACGCTCGGGCGCCAAGGTCACGTGCAGGCACACCTGATCCACCGAAGCATTGTCCGGGATGGGCGTGCATTCCACCGTGGCGTCCACCCCGGATTCCCGCAGTCCCACGGCCAGCGTGTTCAGGGCGGGCGCGGCGACGTCGTGAATGTAGCGTTGTGCGGTGCGCGCGCCCGGGTAGTTGCCCAGCCGGGTCAACCGCGAGCGCCAATGCATCTCGCGCCCGGTCCTGCTGGCCACGACCGAGCGGCTGGCGGTCGCATTGGACTCCGCGCTGCTGGCCTCCACCCGTAGGGCCCGCCACAGGCCGATCATGATCATGTACATGACCACGGAGAAGGGCAGACCCATGATCAGGGTGGCGTTCTGCAGCGTGGTCACCCCGCCCACGAGCAGCATGGCCAGGGTGAGCACACCGGTGCCGATCGCCCAGAACGCGCGCAACCACTTGGGCCCGTCCTGATTGGGATCCTCGATCTTCGAGGTGAAGTTACTCATGACCAGCGCGCCGGAATCGGCCGAGGTCACGTAGAACAACAGCCCGGTGAACGTGGCGATCGAGGCCGCAATGGTCACGCCGGGGTATTCCGCGAGCAGTGAGTAGAAGGCCCGCTCGGGTGTACTCACGGCGACCTCACCGAAGGCATCGTTCCCGCCGACCACCAGATCCAGCGCTGAGTTGCCGAAGATCGAGATCCACAGCAGGATGAACGCGAACGGGACCGTCATGGTACCCACCACGAACTGGCGCAGCGTACGGCCGCGGGAAATCCGCGCCAGGAACAACCCGACGAACGGGGCCCACGCGATCCACCACGCCCAGAAGAACAGGGTCCAGCCGCTCATCCATTCCTGGGGTGCTTCAAAGGCGAACGTGTTCAGGCTCATGTCGGGGAAGCGCGCCAGGAAGTCACCGATATTCATCACGATCGCGTCCAGAAGGAACGCCGTGCGGCCGGCAATCAGCACGTACAACATCAGGCCGATGGCCAGAATGATATTCAACTCGGACAGCCGCCGAATGCCCTTGTCCACACCCGAAACACACGAGGCAACGGCCATCAGGACCCCCAGTGCAATCAATGCCGATTGCACCGCCAGGTTCTCGGGAACCCCGAACAAGAACTGCAGGCCGAAGTTCAGTTGCACCACGCCAATGCCCAACGAGGTGGCCACACCGAAGATGGTGCCCAGCAGGGCGGCCGTGTCCACGGCATCGCCCGCGAGACCGTGGATGCGTTTACCGATCAACGGGTACAACGCCGAACGAATGCTCAGGGGCATACCGAACCGGTAGGCGAAATATCCGAAGGCCATTCCCATCAAGGCGTACATGGCCCACCCGGTGATGCCGTAGTGGAACAGGGTCCACACGACCGCTTGGCGCGCGGCCTCCAGGTTCTGTCCCTCACCCACAGGGGGTGCGTAGTACTGGCTCACCGGTTCGGACACGGAGAAGAACATGAGATCCACGCCAATCCCGGCGGCGAAGAGCATGGCCGTCCACGTGAACATGTTGAACTGCGGTTTTGCGTGGTCGGGACCCATTTTGATGTTGCCCTGTTTGCTGGCGGCCACGATCACCACGAACACGATGACCAGGGTGGCCGTGAGGATGTAGAACCAGCCGAGGTACTTGGCCACCCAGGCCACGACACCACCGATCACGGTGTCCGCCTGCGCGGGAGCAAGCATGGCCCACGCCGAGAAGGCAATGATCAGCACCCCGGAGGCCACCAGGACGCGCCAGTTGACCGGAATCTTGGTGTTCCCCTCGGGTGGTCCGCCGGGAGGTGGGTCGGAGGGCACCGATGCTGACGATCCGGAATGCGCGCTGGACAGGGTCGAGGAATCACTCATGATTCCGTTCGCTGGTTCGGGTCGGACGAGGAACAACCCGGGGTTCGAGACGTCTGATTACCACTCGGTACTAAGTTACAGCTGTCTCCACTGTAGGCGAACCCGTACGCGAAAGCGCCGCCTTGCCGGGCCAAGGCGGCGCTTTCGCATTCCGGACGAACCTCAGGCCAGCAGTTTGGCCACCAGTGCGCTCGCGAACTCGTCGGAGATGTCCCCGTAGTTCAAGGAGAAGTCCTCGTCCACCTTGGTCGGCAACAGACCGGAACACAGCACCGCGGCCCGACCGTAAAGCCCCGGCAACTCCGCGCCGATCGGCACGGACAACAACTGGAGCTCCGAGTCGTGACTGACCAACGGCGTTCCGGCGTCCCGAGCGGCCAAGTGCTTGCCCAGGGCGGAGGACACCGGGCGGGCGTGGCCCGAGGCGACGTCGGCCTCGGTACGGAACGCGTAACGAGTGCGGTGGTGGTGATTAATGCGGAACAACCCCGCCTGATTACGGTTCTCCGTGGCCTCCCACGTGGCGTCCTCGGGCACGAAATGCTCGGCCACGCCGTTGTACTGCATCTCGATCAGCGGCAACGAGTCCACCACCGAAGACAGTGGTGGCAACGTGTCGAGCATGACGGGTCCCGCCTCGTAGACCACATCGCACATGCCATCGGGTAGCTCGTCACGCAGAGCATCCAGGTCCACGTCCTGCAACAGTGTGGTCGCGTGATCCTCGGGGGACAGCACCACAACCTCTGCACCGAGTGATTCCGCGGCGGCGGTCACCGTCTCCTCCTGCTCCGCACGCCAACCACCGGTGAGCAGCACGGAACCATCCACCAACTGTGTCAACGCGGGTGAGCAGACCTGCCAGCGACGCACGGTCCAGTTACCGTCACGAATGACTTCCAGGAAGCCCAGTGCCTGCAAATGCCCCACGAACCACTCTTCGAAGCGCTCGGAGTCCTCGGCCTGGCGGGCGATGATCGACAGGCTCCCCCGTTTGCCGCCACCCAGGAACGTCAGCGCGTCCTTCAGAGGTGCCCAGGATCCGGGGTAGTCGCTGTAGTCGGGACCAATGAACTGCAAGGACTCCACCGAACCGGTCTGACCGACCGCCGACAGCTTGGTGAGCCGCCCGGGGTAGCGCTTGGTGAGCCCGCAATGGCGGCAGCGCCCAAAGATCCACGGCGCCTTGGCCTTGGGGTCCATGGGCGGCAGGATCACCTTGTGCTTGCCGGTGAGCAGGCAGGATGCGCCCTCGGGTGCGGGAAGCTCATTGCTGCGCTCGGGGTACATGAGACCCTCGGCCGAATGCCAGCCCGCGATCTCGGGAACCTCCACGCCCAGCGCGTCCGGTTCCAGTTCCACCGAGTCCATGTTGTCGAAGGAACCCTGCACATATTCATCCGGCAGTTCGTCCAGGGTGGTGGAGGTGACGGGCCACAACGGCTCCCGCGCCACGTGCACCATTTCACCTTCGTAGCCCAGTGAGCGCTGGGTGATGTAGAAGGAGCTGTCACGGACGCGGAATTCCAGGCGCTGCTTCACGGTGCGCCCAGCCTTGAGCACCAGCGTGTAGTCATTGGGTTTGAGCGTCTTGTTGTCCCGCATCAGGTCCGAGCCCTCCAAGCTCACCTGGAAGGGTGGCACTCGAGGGGCCGATAATTTGGTGGACATCAGCTTGAACGAGTGCGGGTTCCGCCATTCGCATTCCAGCGACAGCGGATCGTCGGAATCGGAGGTGACCGTGATCTGCGGCGGCCGCAACGCCGAGAACCGGCTCACGTCCCCCGGGATGCGCAGGCCACCGGACAGCGTGACGGCCGGAACCAGGCGGGGTACCAGCCCGGAGAAGTTGTCGTTGACCGTGAGCATCGGATCACCGGCGCGCAGCACCTGGACATCGTCGAACAGCACCCAGTCCTCGGGCAGGCCGTTCTCCCCGGGGCCCACCATGCGGTAGTCCGGCGAGGCCGAGTCATCAAGAATGGCGGTGATCTGCTCAACCCACTCGGGTTTGTTCTGCACCAAGATCCGTGACGGCCACGCGGCAGGAATGTGATCCACCGAGATGAACGTGTCCGAGTAGGCATCCTTAGCGAACACCACGACCGGCCGCGGATTACGCGTGATGGCGGTGTCACCGTTGCTGAGCTGGAGTTCACCGGACAACAGGGTCTCGCTGGACATGCGCGAGTTGTACGCGGAGATCCCCAAGTACGCGTCACCGATGTAGGACAGGAACATGGTGCGCGGCCCGGCCTCGGTGGCCAATTCCACTTCGCGCCCGGAAATCATCCGCTTGGGTACCACGAACCCGAGCTCGAAAATCGGGTTGCCCACGTAATCGGTGCCGTCCGTCATGGACAAGCTGACACTGCGGGGGCCCAGGTGACGCGATGCTCGCCGCTCGGTGGCAACCACTATGGCGGCGTCGTCGTCGCGGGAGGATTCCCACGCGCCCAACTGAGCCAACGCGACCTGGAGACCGGCGTCGCGAGTGAGCGGGTTGGACCAGATGCGGCGCATGCCCTTGGAGACATCCGTGTCCGCGATGTCGAGCCAGAAATCCACGTAGATTCCCAGTTCCTGGGCGCTCATCCCCTGAGCCGTGGTCAGCTCGAGGTCTTCGAACATGCGGTGCAACTGCCGCAGCTCGGCCTCGCCGAACATCGTCTGGGACAACGCCAGTCCCACGGGTCGATGGTTCACCGCGTGAGCGGAGGGCAACCCGACCTGCCCGTCGAAGAGTTCCAACCAGTAGCGCAGGGCGTCCCAGTACATCTCGGAGTCCTTGCGCACGGCCGATTCCAGGGCCTTGACGTTGTCCTGGCCGGCTTGCAATAAAATCGCCAACGGAAGGTAGAACGCCGACACGGATTTGTTTCCCGTGCGGGCCGCGAGCGCGGACATGTGCCGCCCGGCCAGAGAGAACAGGGCCAACAACGCCACCACGGGTGGCGGGCCGATCCTGTTGAGATCGTTGAGCTGACGCCTGGACGCCCGGTACCAGGCCTCCGTCAGCTTGTTGAAGGAGTCGAACATCGAGCGGCGGGAGCCATCCACCACCAGCAACGGTGTCACGGAATCGGCCATGGCCCGCAGGGCGGACGGCCCGTCCAAACCGAATTCCGCCCCGATCTGCTCGAGGGTCTTGTCGTCCAGGTCCAGATGGACCAGTTCACCGGATGCCTGTGTGCCACAGAAAGCCCTGGCCACGGCGTCGTTCCAGCGTAAATACTCGACTTCTTGGGGTCCCGATGCAATGGCGTGGTCTCCCGTGTGGAGCCCGGCGGCGTCTGCCACAAATCCTCCGTCTGCGCCCCGTGGCGCGGTGACAATAAATCAGGTTCATCTTGAGTATAGGTTTCCGACGCCGCCTCGAGACGCCGGTGTGACAGCCGCCATCACCACGCGTGCACTTTGCGTGTCGTCGGAGGGCGGTACGGTAATTGGCATGGATGGTGACGTACATTTCGCGAGCGCTCGGCCCACCGGGCTCACAACCGATTGGCGCAGCGAACTGTCCCGCATCGTCCCCGGCTCAGATCACGATCGGGTGGTGACGGACCCCGAGCACGGCCCCTCGGTCGCCTTGGAATTGAACTTGTCCCGGGTGCAGCATCGCGGTCCCCGCGCGTGGCAGCAGGACCAGAACGCCGTACCGGTCACGTTGACGGCACGTCCGGCGCTTCGCGGTCAACGCTCCGGTTGGATCCATACCGGCATCGACTGGGGCAATTTGGCCAATCATGCCCGTTCCGGGCGACTCACCGAGGATCAGCTGGATTGGTTCGAGGAACTGAGAGCACTGTCCGAATCCCACCGGGGTTCGTACGCCGTGGACCGGCACCAGCTACACATGGAGCGTTACACCTCTCCCCTGCTGTGGCCCATCCTCAACCGCGCCGAGGCGCTCGGCATTCCCTTGGTCTCGCAGGGCACCGGTCAGCAGGTTTCCGTGGGGCCGGCCGGCAGGTTCGAGGTCAGTGTCAGCTCGGACGAGAACGGGGCCCTCAAGCTGTACCCCCACCTGGTCATGGGCGACAGCGAAGTCCCGCTCCACTGGACCAGGATCATCGGGCAGCCGGGCCATGGCCTGTTCTTCCCCGAGGCTCGGCCACGCGAGCTGGAACTGGCCGATGATCTCAACCAGTTCCCGCTGCACCTGGTCCCGTTGGCCACGCGGTTGAATCAACAGCAACGCTCGTTCCTGGACCGAGCGGAAGAACTCACCATCCCTCGTGACGGAGTGGACGAATTCTTCGAACGGTATTTCCCACGCCTGCATCAAAGCATGGACGTCACCGCCACGGACGGTTCCCTGGAGCTGCCCCAAGTGGCCGATCCGGAAATGGTGCTCACGGTGCACCACGACGATCTCACGGAACGGGTGGAGTGGGAATGGGAGTATCAGAAGGGCCGCGACCGTATCCGCCTGCCGTTCCGGCCCCTGAATCCACTGGCCGATGAACCGGTGAACCGGGAATCCAGGTGGGAATCCTCCGTGGTACAGGCGGTGCACCGCAGGATTCCGGAACTGGACTTCAAGCGCAGTTCCTACGCGGCGTCCGACGCCCTGCGGTTCATCCGTGCCTGGCTGCCCCTGTTGCACAAGGTCCCGGACCTGCGCATCGAGGAAACCGGCGGCATCCCCGCGTATCAAGAAGTGACCCGCGCCCCCGAGATCACCGTGTCCACGGCGCCCACTGAGCATCGGGACTGGTTCGGGCTGGGCGTCACCATCAGGGTGGGCGAGCACTACGTCCCGTTCTCGGACATCTTCCAGGCCCTGGACGTGGGCCAGGACGTCATGCTCATGCCGGACGGTTCCTATTTCCCCTTGGACCGCCCCGAATTCCTCCGGTTGAAGCAGCTGATCACCGAGGCTCGCTCACTTCAGGAGGACAAGAACGCGCCCCTGTCCCTCAACCGGTACCAGGCCGGATTGTGGGAGCAGTTCGAGGACATCGCCACGGACACCCACCAGGCCGAACAGTGGCGCAACGGTGTCCGCGCGCTGGCCAACCTCCAGGAAATTCCGGCCCCCGCGGAACCGGGGTCCCTTCAGGCGAATCTTCGCCCCTACCAGTACGAGGGCTACCGCTGGCTCAGTTTTCTGTGGGACCACTCCTTGGGCGGCATCCTGGCCGATGACATGGGACTGGGTAAGACCGTGCAGACGATTGCCGCGATCCTCCGCGCACGCGATGCGGATCCCGATCTGCCGCCGTTCCTGGTGGTGGCGCCCACGTCCGTGGTCGCCAACTGGACGGCCGAGCTCAAGCGCTTCGCGCCGTCGTTGACCATTGAGACCATGAACTCCACGCGCCAGCATCTGCCGGAAACCGCTCGCGGCGCTCACGTGGTGCTCACCTCCTACACGCTGCTGCGTTTGGAAGCTGATCTTTACCAGTCCCTGCCATGGGCCGGGGTGATCATGGATGAGGCCCAGTTCGTCAAGAACCCGCGCACCAAGGCCTACCGTGCGGTGAAGGACCTCTCGTCCCGGTTCAAGCTCGCCATTACGGGCACACCCATGGAGAACAACCTCTCCGAGTTGTGGTCCCTGTTCTCGTTGACGGCCCCCGGATTGTTCCCGTCCAAGAAGAAGTTCACCGAGCTCTATCAGACGCCCATTGAACGCGCCCAGGATCCGGAGGTCTTGGCGCGGTTGCGCTCACGGATCCGCCCGTTCATGCTGCGCCGCACCAAGGGCGACGTCGATCTGCAGCTGCCTCCCAAGTTGGAACACACGCAGCACGTGGGGTTGAACCAGGCCCACCGCACCGCCTACGACCGACGGTTGCAGCGGGAGCGGGCCAAAATCCTGGGGTTGCTGCAGAATTTCGATCGCAATCGCTTCACGATCTTCCAGTCGTTGACCACGCTGCGCATGCTGGCCCTGGATCCCGCTTTGGTGGACCCGGAGTCCACGGCGTCCTCGTCCAAGCTGGATGCGCTGTTCGAACAATTGCCCCAGATCGTCGCGGAAGGCCACCGCCCACTGGTGTTCAGCCAGTTCACGAGTTTCCTCAAACTGGTCGCAGCCAGGCTCGACGAGGCCAAGATCCCGTACAGCTACCTGGATGGCTCCACCCGGGACCGGGCGGGCGCGCTCGAGACGTTCCGCAGCGGCAGGGCACCCGTGTTCCTGGTGAGTTTGAAGGCCGGTGGTTTCGGTATCAACCTGACCGAAGCCGACTACTGCTATCTCCTGGACCCGTGGTGGAACCCCGCCACGGAGAACCAGGCCGTGGACCGGACCCACCGCATCGGCCAGTCCAAGAAGGTCATGGTGTACCGCATGGTTGCGGAGAACACCATTGAGGAGAAGGTCATGGAACTCAAGCAGCGCAAGGCCGATCTTTTCGCCGCGGTCCTCGACGACGAGCGCGCATTTTCCTCCGCCATCACGGCCAGCGACATCCGTACGCTCCTCTCCCCCTGAACCGCCGTTCAACGCTGAGTCATAATTGCGCGGGGTATCGACCAGCCCCGCATGGATAGCTACCGTGAACAACAGCGGCACCCTTGCTGCGACCAGTCATCCTCGATTATTCCCCCTGATCAGCCGCGGTTTGTTGCGTACGGAGTGAAATTCATGTCCCCCACCGTCAACCCGGAGACGCCGGTCCCCGGGGCTCGTCACAGACTTGAACGGGCCGGTATCGGAGTGGTCGAGGTCACGGAGCTCTGCCCTCCGGCCACCGAGTGGGAAGAACTGGAGCATCTCCTCACCGTGGCCATTGCGCAACTGCTGTGGAATGACTTCTTGGTCATCGAGTACGACCACACCCCCGCAACCTCCGACACGCCCGCCGCGTGGGTTCGCACGGGCCCCGGTGGCGCGGAATGCGCCGTCAGTTCAGCCCGTCAGCTACCGCCCGAGGCGTGGCCCCATCACACCGAGTTCTTTGAGGCATCCGGTTGGCGCCGGCCGTTGGGCGTCGATCAACCGTGGACCTCGGGGCCGCATCCACCCGAGGAGGCCGCTCGCCGGGTTCTGACCGCTCTGCGCCACGGCCGCTCGTGCAACAACCCGTATGCCTTCCACTGGGGCACCGGAAGTTTTCCGGTCCCGGAAGGACACACGGGAACTCTGACGGTCATCAACCCGGAGCAATGTCCCACGGACACTGATATTTGAGTCAGATCAAATGATGCCTCATTCATATTTCCCCCGGTGTGATTTTCCCCATATGGTGGGCTGAGGCCCACCCATTTCCCTACCACCGGGAGAACTATGAGCACGGAAGTCCAGCCACGTCAGCGCAGCCCCAGACCGTCGCTGCGCCGGGACTGGTCGCTGTCGGCGACTCTCGCCGGATTCGTTGCCGTGGTCGTCTCCTACGCGGGCCCTTTGCTCGTGGTCCTGGAAGCAGCCCGGGCCGCCGAGCTGAGCTCCGCCCAGACGGCGTCGTGGGTGTGGGCCATTTCCGTGGGTTCGGGAATCACCTGCGTGCTGTGCAGCTGGTGGTTCCGGCAACCCGTCATGGTGGCGTGGTCGATCCCCGGCGCGGCACTGCTGATCACCTCTCTGGGCAATTACACCTTCTCGGACGCCATTGGCGCGTACATCGTCACGGCGATACTGGGTCTGCTGCTGGGCGTCACGGGCTTGTTCGGCAAGATTCTGGACGCAATTCCCAAACCCATCACGGCGGCCGTCCTCGCGGGTGTGCTCTTGCCCTTCTCCATCCAAGTTGCCCCATCCGTGGTCGAGAATCCCGCTCCCGCGGGCGCCCTGGTGGTCGGCTACCTCTTGGGAAAGCGCTTCGTCCCCCGCTACGCAGTGTTCGTGGCCATGGCCTCGGGGATAGCGGTGGCCTGGATATCGGGGGCCATCACGTCCGTCTCCCCGGACTTCGGTTTGACCGTCCCCGTGCTGACCATGCCCACGTTCTCCTGGGCCGCCATAGCCGGTATCTCCATCCCGCTACTCATCGTGACCGCCGCTGGTCAGAATGCCCCCGGGCTGGCCATGATGAAAACGGCGAACTTCCCGCCCCATGACCGCGGCCTGTTGGGCGCGAGCGGGGTCGCCTCCGTCCTTTTCGCCCCCTTCGGATCCCATGCGTTGAATCTGGCCGCCGTGACCGCGGGCATCGCCACGAGCCCCGAAGCACACCCCGAGCACCGGCGTCGTTATATCGCCGGCATCGCGTGCGGTGCCTTCTATATCGTGTTCGGCGCTTTCGCCTCCACCATCGTCACCTTGTTCTCCGCCATTCCGCCGGGCATGATCTCGGCGCTGGCCGGCGTGGCCCTGCTCGGTGCGCTGCAGGGCTCAATGTTCGACTCCATGCATCAGGGCAATTACCAGCCGGCTGTCATTGAGGCCGCCCTGATCACGCTGGTCGTAACCGTCTCCGGCATCCAGCCATTCGGCATTGTCTCGGCCTTCTGGGGAATTCTGGTGGGCGTAGTATCCTTCGGCATTCTGCGGCGACGCCCCCGCTGATCGGACGGGCCGGGTAGCACAAAGTCATCGGTGGGCCCGCTCACCCGCGTTCCGGTGATTCGGGGTCCCGAAAACCCGAATCCGGGGCGCGGCGTAAACTCTGGCCCCATGGGATTTCCAGAATCACCCCATTCCGATCACACTCCGTCAATCGAACCTACCCCGACCCAGATCCGCCGGTGGCGCCGTTATTTGGCCGACGAGCTCGCGGAAGCTGCGATTTACCAGCACCTCGCTGACCGGGCCCCGGCTGAGCAGGGTGACATTCTGCACCAGGTCGCCGTGGCAGAGGACCGGCACGCGGAACATTGGCGCCGACTCCTGGGCCCGCACGGGGGAAAACGTGGTCGTCCTTCCCTGCGTTCCAGGGCGCTCATGTTCCTGGCCAAGCATTTCGGCACAGTCTTTGTGCTGGCGCTGCTGCAACGCGCGGAATCCCGCTCTCCGTACCGTGAAGATCCGGATGCGACGGAGGCTATGGCCGCCGATGAGGCCGTCCACGAGGAAATTATTCGCGCCCTGGCCACGGATGGCCGCACGAGACTGTCGGGAAATTTCCGCGCGGCAGTGTTCGGCGCCAATGACGGTTTGGTCTCCAATCTCGCGCTCATCATGGGAATCGGCGCCACGGGCGTTTCTAGCTCGATCGTGATGGTCTCGGGAATTGCCGGACTCTTGGCGGGCGCACTGTCGATGGGCGCCGGGGAGTTCGTCTCCGTGCGTTCACAGCGCGAATTACTGGACGCCTCCCGCCCCACCCAAGTCACGCTCAGTGTGGCTCCCGAACTCGACCTGGACGCCAACGAATTGACCTTGATTTATCGGGCCAGAGGCATGTCCGAGGAAGCCGCCGAACACCGCGCCGCGGAACGCATGGGCCGTTTCGACTGCGACTGCGATCCCTCGCTGTCCTTCCAGGATGCCAAAGCCAGAGCGGCGCTGAACCCTGGCCTACCGGATCGGGAGGACCCGAGAGAGTCCGAGGACAACCAAGCACTCGGAACCGATCTGGGGGCGGCGGCGTCCAGCTTCTGCTTCTTCGCCTCCGGCGCCATTGTTCCCCTCCTTCCCTACTTCTTCGGGCTGGGCGGCGGTCCGGCGCTGATCGTCGGCATGCTCCTGGTGGGTCTGGCGTTGGTCTTCACCGGCGGTTGCGTTGGCCTGCTCTCGGGTGCGTCCCCGTTGAAGCGCGGACTGCGCCAACTGGCCATCGGTTACAGTGCGGCCCTTGCGACCTACGTCTTGGGCTTGGCTTTTAATACGACCGTCGCATAGGAAGCACCGGCGTAAAGTGTTCTGGTGGTGTCGAAGCGGGAAACGAAAGGTTCCCCACGTGGTCGCGGTATGAAAAGAACCTATCGTGACCTGTCCCCACTTTGGCCCACAAACTCCACCCACATATTATGAATAGTCATGCTCTGGCGAGGGGAAACTCCCTTGACAGCGGGTACATATTGACATCATGCCTAGCCCGCCTCCAGTTACGCCGTGGTAATAACTACATTCCATAGTATTCATCGGTGGGGCGTAGAGCTTACGAAGTCTCCACAGATCGATCGGAAGGTAACTGGACACCCCATATTTCCGATATTCTTTATTCTGTGGTTCTCGAAACCACCACAACGGGAGACTTCGCACGGGATAAATCACCACACTCGCACTGGGGGGTGCTTTGTGGCTGATGCCCTGCGTTGATAGCCGCTCAGCCCACGGCTTCATCCCGTTGAGGCGTTTACGCCTGCCGGTGGCCGCTGGTTCTCTCACAGAGGCGCACCTCTCCCCGCGCCGGACGGGCTCCTACCGTCCGCTCCCGCGGCCACCGGTTGTAAACGCTCCACAATGCCATTCGAGATCTCCGCCGTGTCGCGCGTGAAAGATCACTGCCCCTCGGCCTGGCCCACATGGCTCACGGGCTCAACGCCCCGCTAGGATCAGCTACGGCCCCCGCACGCGTCGTTCCCATTGTTGCCCTAGGAGATCCCCGCCGATGTTCGCCCCACTGTCCACGCCCGATGAGCACATCCTGACCGTCCACTGTCCCGAGGCCTACGGTCTGGTCAGTGCGGTGGCCTCGAATCTCACCAATCAAGGGTGCGACATCTTTGACGTGAAGCATTTCTCAGACCGCCACAACAGTGAGTTCTTCATCCGGTGCCACACCATGAGCAACCCCGGAGCCGTCACCACGGAGTCCCTCGTTGAAGGCTTCCAACCGGTGGCCGACCAGCACCGCATGCGCTTTCGTCTGGTCAATGCCCGCAAGAAGACTCGTGTGCTGATCATGGTCTCCAAAATTTCGCACTGTCTCACGGACCTGTTGCACCGCCAGCGAGTCAACGCGCTGCCCATCGAGATCGTCGCGGTCGTCTCCAATCACACCGACCTTCAGCCGCTCGTGGACTTTTACGGCATCCCGTTCCACCACATTCCCGTGACCAAGGATTCCAAGCGATCGGCGGAGGCGGAACTGCTCGAACTCGTGGATCATTACGACACCGAACTCGTGGTTCTCGCCCGGTACATGCAGATTCTCTCCGATGATCTCACCCGTGCCTTGTCCGGCAAGTGCATCAACATCCACCACTCGTTCCTGCCGTCGTTCAAGGGCGCGAAGCCCTATCACCAGGCCTACGACCGCGGCGTGAAGATGGTGGGGGCCACGGCCCACTACGTCACGTCGGATCTGGATGAGGGACCTATCATTGCCCAGCGCGTGATCCCCGTGGATCACGCCCACACCCCCAGCGATCTGGTGGCGGCCGGTTCCGACGCCGAAACCCAGGCGCTGTCCCGCGCCGTCAAATGGCACGCGGAGGGTCGAGTGGTCATTTCGGGCAACCGCACCATCGTGCTCGCCTGACACCCTGCCCAAGACTTCTCGCACAAACGCCGACGCCGCTCCCCCACCAAGGTGGGCGAGCGGCGTCGGCGCATTGCGGGCCTGATCAACCGGGCACGCGCGGTTTACTTGCCTGCGAAGATCTCGCGCATGAGCTGTGCCGTTTCGGAGGGTGTCTTGCCCACCTTCACGCCGGCAGCCTCAAGGGCTTCCTTCTTGGCCTCAGCGGTCCCGGAGGAGCCCGAGACAATGGCACCCGCGTGGCCCATGGTCTTGCCCTCGGGAGCGGTGAAGCCTGCAACGTAGCCCACGACCGGCTTGGTCACGTTGGTCTTGATGAAGTCGGCGGCACGCTCCTCTGCGTCGCCACCGATCTCACCGATCATCACAATGGCCTCGGTCTCCGGATCAGCCTCGAAGGCCTCCAGCGCGTCGATGTGCGTGGTGCCGATGACCGGGTCCCCGCCGATACCGATGGCGGAGGTGAAGCCCAGATCACGCAGTTCGTACATCATCTGGTAGGTCAGGGTGCCGGACTTGGAGACCAGGCCCAGCTTGC
>NZ_JAUNPE010000186.1 GCF_030536815.1 Kocuria sp. | reverse complement strand
CGTGTGCTCGGAGGCCGTGCTCTCGGCGACAGCCGATTGTTAGCTCTCCAAATGCATGCGCGGAACCGGCCTCGTGAACATCCGCGTGTGCCACATCAATTGAATGAAGCCCACAGCTATCCACGCCAATCCCAAGAGAACCGTATTTCCCGTGAGGCTCGTCCACAGCCATGCGGTGAGAAAAAATCCGATCAGGGGAATAACTCCATAACAGATCACCGCGCCCACCGAGCGGCGTCGATCTCGGATCAAGAACGTTGAAATGACGCTGAGGTTGACCATGCTGAAGGCGGTCAACGCTCCAAAACTGACGATGGAGGCAACGAAATCGACATCCGCGAAGACGGCCGATGTCGAGATGACGGCTACGACGAGAATTGCACCCACGGGCGTTCGAAAACGACGGGAAATGGTGCCGAACAATTTGTGGGGAAGTACACGGTCGCGGCCCATCGCATAGAGGATTCTTGAAACCGAGGCTTGCGATGCCAGCGCAGAACCAAGGGCACCGGTGACATAGGCGGCCAGAAAAAGCGCTGTCAACAGGTTTCCACCAATGTGGGCCAGGACTGAGATAGCTGCAACATCCGCGTCGTCTCCGGAGATGACCGCGGGGTGGGCCATGTAAGCGAACCATGACACGGACACGAAGAATACTCCGCCGATGATCGTGGTGAGAATGACAGCCCGAGGGATTGCTTGTTTAGGCTTCTGCGCTTCTTCAGCCATGGTCGAGATCGCGTCAAACCCAAGAAATGAGAGGCACAGTACTGCCGCGCCTGCGGCTACCGCGGTCAGATTGAAATCCGAACGAACAAATGGGTCCAGCGGGTTGGCGGCCGGGTCAAATGCTCGAGCCGCAAAGACGAAGAAAATTAGGAAGAAAACGATCTGCAGCAGGACAAGCACCATGTTCGCGCTCTTCACCACCAGGATTCCCACAATGTTGAGCACGGTGACAAGCACCAGGGCCGTCAGCGAGAAAACCCATGCCGGAATGGATGGGAACTGTTCCGAAAGGTACAGGCCGATCAAGAGGTAGTTGAGCATCGGCAGCAGGATGTAGTCGATCATGACCGCCCATCCGGTGAGGAAACCAATGCCGCCACCCAACCCCTCCCGGGTGTAGGCGTACGCCGAGCCGGCCGAATCGACTCTGCGCCCCATGAATGCATAGCTGCAGGCCGTGAACAGCATGGCTGCCAGGGTGATGAGATAGGCGCTGGCGAGGAATCCGCCGGTGATGTCGTTGACTATGCCGTACGTCGTGAAGACCGTCATCGGAACCATGTAGGACAACCCGAAGAACACAAGAGTGGGGAGTCCCATTGATCGGCGTAGGGAGCCACCCGGTTCGCGGCTGGCTCCTGTGGGTTCGTTGAGTTGTGGACTGAGCATGACCTGTGACTCCTATGTCCGGGGACCTGCACGTTTGTGGCCTGGATCAAAGCACGGACGTCCGGTGTCCTTGACACCTCACCGGGACAGCGGCATATTGACCATGTGGTCAATATCACTTTCCCGAGAGCCTAGGGTGGGCGCCGGGGACTGTCAATGGAGGCGATGGTGAGCAAGAAAGCCGGGGATGAAGGCGGCGGAACCGCCGGTGTGCGCCGTCGTTTGTCACCTGAGAAGCGCCGGGAGGCCATTGCGGCCACAGCACAACAACTGGCTCTGACCGAGGGACTGCAAAACCTAACGCATCGGAACATCGCTGCACGGCTAGGGGTCACCCACGCATTGGTGGTGCACTATGAGCCGAGTATTGAATCCTTACGGCTGCGCGTTTACCTGGACCTACTGCAGACCGAATTCGTGACGGTCACGTCGCACGTGGCCCGATACTCCAAGGCAGTACACAAGCTGTCCGAGTTGATTCGTTTGACGAGCCGGCCGGGCAGAGAAGACTACGCCGGAGTGTGGCTCGACGGGTGGAGCCTAGGGCGACGTCATCCGGAGACGGCTGACGCAGTGCGCCTCATGATGGACCGTTGGCAGGCCATGGTGGCCGCCATCCTGGAACAGGGCATGTCGGACGGGGACTTCGATGTGCCGTGTGCGGACAGCTGCGCCTGGGAAATCATTGCTCTCCTGGACGGGTTCAACGCGCACACCATCGTCGGTTACCGAGACCCGGGGCAGTACCGCGAGCGTATTTCGGCACCCATTGAAGCTCGATTGAACGTGCCCCCCGGAACTCTGACCAAGGATCCGCCGCCCCCGATGCAGAAGCCCGCGGATGGTGCACCGCGACAACAGGAGGAACAGTGAACGACGCCAAGCGTAACGACGTCCCCGAAAGAACCACGGACGTGGTCGTGGTGGGGGCCGGCATTGCCGGACTGACGGCTGCGGAACTGCTCGTGGAGCACGGGCAGGACGTCATTGTGTTGGAAGCCCGGGAACGAGTGGGAGGGCGACTCGAGGGCGGACACTTCACATCGGGTACGAGCATTGAACTGGGCGGCCAGTGGGTCGGACCCACTCAGGACGAAGTGCTGGCATTGGCTGAACGGCTGGGACTGGAGACCTTTACCGTGCGTGACAAAGGCAGGTCACTGCTCTTCGCCGAGGGTGGACGTCAAGAAAGCGATGATGACACGTTCGGCCTGCCGGGTGAGTCGGCGCGTGCGTTCCAGGAGTTGGTGGAGACCATCGACGGCACCGCCGCAACCATTGACCGGCAAGCCCCGGGGAACTCTCCCGGTGCCGCCGGTTTGGACCGCATGACGGCGGCTCAGTGGTTGGACGACACCTGTCAAGACCGCGCCGCCCGGAGATTCGCGGACACGTTGTTGGCGTCCATTTTTGCCGCGGAATCGGACGAGTACTCGGCCCTTCACATGTTGTACTACTTGAGTTCGGGAGGCGGCCTGCACCGAATGATGATCACCATCGGCGGGGCCCAGGATTCCCGCGTCCGCGGTGGTACGCACCAGCTGGCGGAACGCCTCGCCGAGTCCCTCGGCGACCGGGTAGTGCTGGACCACGAGGTGCTCGAGATATCCGAGTGGGACACGGAGCAGAGACTCAAGGCACCCAACAACCAGGCCATGGTCAGAACCACTAGTACGCGATACCGATGTGATCACGTGATCGTGGCGCTGCCGCCGGTCATGGCCGCAAGAATTGACTACGCACCGCCTCTTCCCGCCAATCGGGACATTGCGCAGTCGCACATGAACGCGGGGAACGTCATCAAGTTCCAGATCGAATACGACACGCCGTTTTGGCACGCGGAAGGGCTCAGCGGGACGGTACTCAGTCTCGACCACCACGTTTCCCTTGTGTACGACAACGGTGTTCCCGATTCCCAACGGGGCATTCTGGTGGCTTTCGTGGAGGGTCGCCATGCTCGGGCCTTCAATGACCTGTCCGAGGAACAGCGCGCTCAACTCGTCGTGGATGATCTGGAATGCTTCTTCGGGGAGACGGCATCTCGGCCGACCGAGGTGCTGCAGCGCAATTGGTCCGAGGAGCCCTTCACGCGGGGTTGCTACGGCGGGCGGTTCGGCACCGGATTGTGGACCACCGTGGGGGAGCACCTCGCGAAGCCACTGGGGCGCATCTCCTGGGCGGGCGCGGAGACGGCGTCCGTGTGGAACGGGTACATCGACGGCGCCATCAGATCCGGCCAGCGAGCGGCGGAGGAAGTCTTATCGACTATTGGGAAGCGCTGAAGGTGCGGATTATCCAGCTCCGACTCACCTCTGACTCCTAGTCTTGATTCCACCTCATC
>NZ_JAUNPE010000185.1:3025-3790 GCF_030536815.1 Kocuria sp. | reverse complement strand
GAGTACGCGCGTAACCCGCGCTTCAACGCCGAGGATGTCACCGAGACCATTTGATCTCGCCTTCGCTTCGACCGGCTTCAATAGCCGACGACGCCGCTGGGCCCGGTTCCGTACGGACGGAACCGGGCCCAGCGGCGTCGTGGTGAAGTGTGAGTCTTACTCGACCAACTCGGGCTCATGCGATTCGAAGAATTTGCGGCCCAGGACCACGACTACCAGGGCCAGAACGATCACGGCGGCCGCGAGGTAGAAGGCCCATTCCGGGCCGAAGGCTGCGCCCACGCTCGCCGCGGTGAACGGGGCCAGGGCACCGCCGATCCAACGGACAAAATTGTAACCGGCCGAGGCCACAGGACGCGGAGAGTCCGAAACCTCCATGGCCAACTCGGTGTAGAGCATGTTGTTGGTGCCGATCAGGGCACCGGCGGCGATCGTGAAGGTCACGATCAACCCAATGTTGTGGAAGCTGGCACTCACGCCCAGGGCAATGAGATCCAGGGCGAAGACGAACAAGGTGCTGCCCAGCAACCTCACTGAACCGACGCGGCGCTGAATCATGGGGGCGAACAACGCGGAGAACAGCGCGACCATCACGCCCCACCCGAAGAACACCGCGCCGATACCGTATTCGCCCATGTGCAGGGTGAACGGCACGTAGGACAGCACGGTGAAGAAGCCGAAGTAGTACAGCAGACCCGAGGCTGATGTGAGGCCCAGGCCCTTGTGCGTGAGGGCAATCAACGGATCACGGAACCGCGTTTTCTT
>NZ_JAUNPE010000185.1:0-3015 GCF_030536815.1 Kocuria sp. | reverse complement strand
AGCACGGCAATGGCCGCAAAGGCGATCACCATCAGAATGGCCGTGCCGAAGAACGGCATCCGCCAGTACCAACCACCCAGCAACGCCCCCACCAGCGGGCCGAAGGACAGGCCGAGACCGAGGGCGGCCTCGTACAGAACAATGGCCACCGACGACCCGCCGGAGGCCACACCCACGATTACCGCCAAAGCCGTGGCGACGAACAGGGCGTTGCCCAGACCCCATCCGGCGCGGAAACCGACCAGCGCACCCACCGTGGGAGACAGCCCGGAGAGCGCGGCGAACACGATGATCAGGGCCAGCCCGATCAGTAGCGTCTTCTTACCTCCGATGCGTGAGGACACAACGCCCGTGATCAACATGGCAAAGCCGGTGATCAAAAAGTAGCTGGTGAACAGCAACGACACCTGCGCCGGGGAGGCCTGCAGGTTCTGCGCGATCGCCGGGAGAATGGGGTCCACCAGGCCAATACCCATGAACGCGAAGACGGAGGAAACGGCCACGGCCCACACCGCCAGCGGCTGACGGAGCAGCGCAGACTTTTCGTGCTGGAGATCATCCCCCACGATTTCTGCCACATGCCCGCGGGCATGCTCGCGGGAAACTACGGGTAACTGGTCCGTTGCGGGGGTCATTCCGGTTCCGTTCTGCGCGTGATGGCGCGCTCGGGGTCAGTGGCGGACGGACGTCGCCTTCACGCGTGGCGCCCCGGCGGACCGGCCGCGAAAAGTGCGGGTCCGTGCCGCGCAATTATATTTAGGTAGGCTAACTTAATTCGTCTCATACCGCAAAGAATGTGGCGAGCTGCCGCTC
The DNA here is from genome assembly GCF_030536815.1 of Kocuria sp. Taxonomy (GTDB): domain Bacteria; phylum Actinomycetota; class Actinomycetes; order Actinomycetales; family Micrococcaceae; genus Kocuria; species Kocuria gwangalliensis. The sequence continues at coordinate 2,202 of NZ_JAUNPE010000185.1, read as the reverse complement.
CGCATCCCGCTTCGCCTGTTGAGTGGGTCTACGCTGATGACCCAGCACTTCCTGGACCCCGGACAGCGAAAAGAGCAGCCATGCACGGCATCCTCACCGCTCTCGATCACCTCGATCCCGAACTAGCCACGCGGGCATCGCGCGCAATTACCGGCCCTGGCGGTTGGTGGCAGGGCCCGCTGGACGTCGAGGGGCTCGCTCGCTCCTCGGTGGGTGTGGCTCTCGCTGCGGTGGAAGCATTCGCGAGGACAGTTCGCGGACAGAACCTTCACCTGACGGCGACCTTCGACGACGTCGCCTCGTCCTTCGGCTCCATATCCCACCTGCGGGTGGCGGGCAGTGCCGTCAAGAGCTTTGCGGCGACCTCCGGCTTTTTCCCGACCGCCGACGGGTGGGTCAGGACGCACGCGAACTATCCGCATCATGCCGAAAGACTCCGGTTGGCATTGAAAGTCTCCCGCGATGATCTCGTGGCCCCCGCGCTGCACGTCCTGACAAGCGAGGAAGCGGAATCGAGAATTGTCAGGGCTGGGGGGATAGCGGCCGCAGTGACTACCGTGCCGGAATGGGCCGCGCACCGTGCGCCCGAAACAGGACCGTGGATCTCCCTCGCTCTGCGAGACCGGCTAACCCGACGGCTCAGCCGCATTTCATCGGATGACCGCCCCCTACAGGGCGTGCGCGTCATATCCCTGACACGGGTCATTGCTGGTCCGACCGCCGCCAAATTCCTTGCCGCACTCGGAGCCGATGTGCATCGCATCGACCCGCCCCAGCTCCCGGAACTCCGCGACGCACATTTGGATACCGATCTCGGGGTGCGATGCACCACGTCCGACCTGAAAAATCCCCGGGGTCTTGAAGAATTGCTGGAACTGCTGCGCTCGGCAGACGTGCTACTCACGGGATATCGCCCTCGCGCATTGGACAACGTGGGATTGACCGAAGAGGTATTGCAGGACACCTGCCCGCACCTGATCCACGTGAATCTCAGCGCCTGGGAACCCCATGGGTCCCGGACCGGCCAACGGGGCTTCGACAGCATTGTCCAAGCGGCCACGGGCATAGCTCATCTGTACCGCACGGCCGATCCCGTTCATGGGTGGCGCCCAGGCGCACTTCCTGTTCAGGCCTTGGACCATGCAACGGGTTACGGCATGGCCGCCGCCGCTTTAGTATTACTCGCCCAGCGGCGAGCAGGTAGGGCTGATCTCTCGCTCGAACGCACGGCGAGATCACTGCTCAGCACGACACCGGATGGGCATGACGTCCACGACATCCAAGATTTCACGGACACGAGGTTCGACCCACAATGTCTGGCCAGCATGGATAGCGCCGAAGGCGAGGTGCTGTACGTCCCGGTGCCCGCTCGAGTGAATGGAACACTCTGTACCGCGCCAGGATCGTAAGAACTGCACCACCACCCCGGCGGGTGATCAGTCTCCGCGAGCCCCTGGGCGGGGCTGGTGCTCTCCCGTCATGCCACCGAGCGGGCTGGCGAGTTTCTCGAGAACGGGCATGGCGGCGTCGAGCGCGGCCAGTTCCTTGTCATCCAGCCGCGCAAGAACCTCGGCAACCACCTCGTTGCGGTGGCGGTCTTCAGCTGCAATCACGTTGTGGCCACGGCGCGTGAGCTTCACGAGAACCGCGCGAGCATCGGCGGGGTCTGGCCGGCGTTCCACCAGGCCAGCCTTCATGAGGCGGTCCACACTCTGGGTTGCGGTGGGCGTGCGAACTCCGAGGTTCGCTGCAATAGTCGTCATGCGCACCCCGCCGTCTGTCAACATGGACATGAGGCTGATCTGCTGACTGGTGAGCTCCCGCGTGTTGTCCAAACGCCGAAGGAAGAACACCCCGTGACGCAGTGCCGTTCGAAGTTTTTCGGCACTTTCAATGGGCGCGCGGCCCAGGGACTGGCTCTCGGCATCGGGAGTCTTATCCATATTTAGTTAACCTAACTTATGCGACGGAAAATAGCAAGCCCCGCCGGCACCCTGGTGGGCCATGGTGTGGCCACGCGATCCGAAAAGCAGTAAAGCGCAGGCGGCTCACAGAATCCGCGCGAACCGCTTCACGCCCTCCCGGATCCGCACCGGCGAAACACCGGAGAATGCCAATCGCACGGCATCGGAGGGTCGACCGTCCGAGTAGCATGCGGAACCGGGCACCAGGACAATGCCCTGTTCGATCACGTCCCGCAGC
>NZ_JAUNPE010000184.1 GCF_030536815.1 Kocuria sp. | reverse complement strand
AGCCATGCCCCTACGGCCTTCAGTACGCGGTCGGTTCGTTCCATGAATCATCACGTTAGTCCATCGGCAGGTGCGAGTCGCTAGATGGCGCGATCCGGCGATCCGACCGTCCGATCCAGTGTGCTGCGCCGGTTAAGCTGGTGCGGGCCCACACCGACGTCAGCGGGAGAATCTCAGTACGCCATGGCAGAAACAGTCCGACAGGTTCCGGAGAAGTACTCGGTTCCGCAGCACGTCTTCCACCCGCGCATCACCTCGTACGGCCGCCGGATCTGGGCCGCCGTGCCTCCATTTCTCCTAGTGGCCGTGGCTTTGCTGGCGCTGTACTACCGCCGCCCGCGCGGGCCCGTGATCGCGGTGCTGATCCTGCTGGCCTTGGCCGGAGGGGTCATTGCCTACGGGTACCTGCGCCCCGCGCTGACGGTGATCACCCGGACGCACTTCCTCAAGTCGCGCTGGATCGGATTCCACGCCGTACCCCGCGACAGGGTCCATCAGGTGGTCACGGTGGACAAACTTCTGCCTCCGCGCCCCAAATCGGGTAAGCCCCGGGGCAGGCCCTACTTGTGGCTCGTGACCGAGACCGGCAAGCGTGCCATGGCGCTCGACGGAATCGTGTGGGATACAACCTCGCTCAAGAGTTTCGCGGACCTGTCCGGCGCGCAGCACGTGAACTTCAAACAGGCCACCCCCGAGCAGGTCAGCACGCATTGGCCCGCGCTCGTTTCCTGGCACGTGCGCTATCCGCGGCTGCGCTACGCGGCGTCCTCGCTGGCCCTGGTGCTCGTGATCGCGCTGGTTGTCTGGCTGACCTTCGTCCAGACCACGTTCCAGTAATAACCGCACACACGCCGACGCCGCGGTGAGACGTCCCGGAGGAGTCTCACCGCGGCGTCGGCGGTCATGAATGCTTGGCGGGCGTCAGACGCTGGTGCTGCCGCCCTGCCCGGCCGCGCCGGCCGCGCGGTGTCGACCACCCAACTCGGATCCGTCGCCGGCGGCGTTGCGAACACCACTGTCCGACTCGCGGTCGGCCTTCTGCCGAGCGCGCTCGATCTCCGCCTCGCGCTCCTCGGTGGCCTCGCGGGTCAACTCCGCACCGGCCTCCTCGTCGCGGGTGAGGTTCTCACCGGTCTCGGGATCGAACACGTGCATGCGTCGTGCGTCCAACCAGATGTTGGCCGCCGTGCCGCCGCGGATGCGGGAGGAGGCGTCCAGGGACACAACCACCTGCGAAGGCATCTCGTCCGCGTCCAGGTCCTTGGCCAGCTCATCCAGCTTGTGCTTGACGGCCGGGTCCTGCTCGAACTGGATGTAGCCGTACTGCTGGTTGCCCAACCACTCGGTGTGGGTGAACTCGGCCTCGAACGTGGTGCCGTGGGGCACCTTGGCCTCGTCCACGAACTTGGAGTCCTCGAAGTGCTCGGGGCGCAGACCCAACAGCACGATGTCGCTCTTGCCCGACACCTTCTGCTGCACCCGCTGCGGTACCTCGATGTCACCAATGGGTGTCTTGAACACGTTGCCCTCGATGCGCGCCGGCAAGAAGTTCATGGAGGGCGCTCCGATGAAGCCCGCCACGAACAAGTTGACCGGCTGTTCGTAGAGCTCACGCGGGGACGCGATCTGCTGCAGCACGCCCTTCTTGAGCACTGCCACGCGGTCACCGAGGGTCATGGCCTCGGTCTGGTCGTGGGTCACGTAAATGGAGGTGATGCCCATCCGGCGCTGCAGCTGCGCGATCTCCGTGCGCATCTGGCCGCGGAGCTTGGCGTCCAGGTTGGACAGCGGCTCGTCGAACAGGAACGCATCGGCGTCGCGCACGATCGCGCGACCCATGGCCACACGCTGCCGCTGACCACCGGACAGGTTGGCCGGTTTACGTTCCAGGTGCTCGTCCAGGTCCAGGGTGTCCGAAGCCGCCCGAACCTTGCGGTCGATCTCGTCCTTGGAGAACTCGCCCTTGGACAACCGCAACGGGAACGCAATGTTCTCGTAAACGGTCAGGTGCGGGTACAGGGCGTAGTTCTGGAACACCATGGACAGGTTGCGGTCGCGCGGAGCCTTGTCGTTGACGCGCTCGCTGTCGATGAGCAACTCGCCGCTGGTGATGTCCTCGAGTCCCACGACCATGCGCAGGAGCGTGGACTTGCCGCAGCCCGAGGGGCCCACGAGGATCAGGAATTCACCGTCGGCCACGTCGATGGAGACGTCGTTGACCGCCGGAAAACCGTCGTCGTACTTCTTGACGAGGTTCTGCATGGTAATAGCTGCCATGTCTACTCAGTCCTTACTGTGCTTGAGCTTGAAGTGTTGAGGCACCGGTGGGATCAACCCTTGACCGCGCCCTGGGTCAGGCCGGAAACGATTTGGCGCTGGAAAGCCAGGACCAACAGCACCACGGGGATGGTCACGATGATCGCGGCGGCGGAAATAGCACCGGCGGGATCCTCGAACTGCGACGCGCCCGTGAAGAAGGCCAGCGCCGCCGGCACGGGGCGCGCCGCCGACGTGGAGGTCAGACCGATTCCGTAGACGAAGTCGTTCCACGCAATGAAGAACGCAATGATCGCGGTGGTGAACACACCCGGGGCGGTCAGCGGAACGATCACCTTGCGGAATGCCTGCCAGGTGGAAGCGCCGTCGACCTGGGCCGCCCGCTCCAAGTCCCACGGGATCTGCTGGAAAAAGGCCGCCAGCGTCCAAATGGAGATGGGAAGGGTCAGGGACAGGTAAGGAATGATCAGACCGAGCCAGGTGTCGTACAGGCCCACCTGACGCCACAGGTTGAACAGCGGCGTGACAATGGAGATCACCGGGAACATGGACACCATCAGCGCGGTGGTCAGCACGACCCGCTTACCCGGGAAGTCCAGGCGGGCGATCGCGTAGGCGCACAGGGTGGCCAGCACCACGGCGATGAACGTGGCGATCAGTGAGATACCGATCGAGTTCCGCAGCGCGGGAAGGAACAGATCCTTGGCGTCGCCCACGAAGATCTGCTCGTAGTTGTCGGTGACGAACTGGGCGGGCAAGAACTTGCCGGAGCTCAGATCGGCAGGGGTCTTGAACGAGGTCATCAGGATCGACAGCACCGGGAACAGTGCGTAGATCAGCACCAATACGGTGACAATGGCCCATCCGACCTTTTGTTTAGTGCTCAACATGGCGGGTTACCTCCCCTTCCCACTGCCGGCAAGATCCACCTTGAAGACCTTGATCGCGGTGAGAGCTATGAGCATCACGCACAGGAACAAGATCACGGAGATCGCCGAGCCGAGGCCGATTTCCAGGCGTCCGATGGAGGTTCGATACGCGAGCAGCGAGAGCGCCTCCGTGCCGTACTGGCCCTGGGTCATGATGAAAATGTTGTCGAAAATACGGAACGCGTCCAGCGCGCGGAACACCACGGCCACCATGATGGCGGCCTTCATGTTCGGCAGGATCACCTTGGTCAGGCGCTGCCACGCGGAGGCACCGTCCACACGGGCCGCTTCGGAGAGTTCCCCCGGAACCTGTGCCAACCCGGAGAGCAGCAACAGCGAGATGAACGGGGTGGTCTTCCAGATCTCGGACGCCATGATGATGGTCAACGCGGGACCCTGAGAAGCAAACCAGTTGAAGTCCGGTCCGATACCGGGAACCCAGTCGAACCAGTTGTTGACGTAACCGGTGGTGATGTCGAACGCGTAGAACCACGCGAACGCGCACACCACGGTGATGAATCCATAGGGCACCACGAACGCGGTGCGCAGCAGGCCCCGGGTGGCCTAGATCGCACTGTGCATGACCAGTGCGAG
>NZ_JAUNPE010000030.1 GCF_030536815.1 Kocuria sp. | reverse complement strand
TACGTCTCGGACCGGTTCCTGCCGGACAAGGCCATCGACCTGATCGACGAGGCCGGTGCCCGCCTGCGCATCAAGCGCATGACGGCGCCGCCGGAGATCAAGGCCTTGGACGAGAAGATCGCGGACACCAAGCGTGCCAAGGAAGCCGCCATTGACGGTCAGGAGTACGAGAAGGCCGCCTCGCTGCGCGATGACGAGCAGAAGCTCATCACCGAACGCGAGGAGAAGGACAAAGCCTGGCGCGACGGCGACGACCAGATCTCCGAGGTCACCCCCGAGGTCATCTCGGACGTCCTGTCCGCGTCCACCGGTGTTCCCGTGTACAAGCTCTCGGAAGAAGAGTCCGGCCGCTTGCTGAACATGGAGGACGAGCTGCACAAGCGCGTCATCGGTCAGAACGAGGCCATCAAGGCGCTGTCCCGGTCGATCCGCCGTACTCGTGCGGGTCTAAAGGACCCGCGCCGCCCCGGTGGTTCGTTCATCTTCGCCGGTCCGACCGGTGTCGGTAAGACCGAGCTGGCCAAGGCGCTCGCGGAGTTCTTGTTCGGTGACGAGGACGCCCTGATCACCCTGGACATGTCCGAGTACCAGGAGAAGCACACGGTCTCGCGCCTGTTCGGTGCCCCTCCGGGCTACGTCGGTTACGAAGAGGGGGGCCAGCTCACCGAGAAGGTGCGCCGCAAGCCGTTCTCCGTGGTGCTCTTCGACGAGGTCGAGAAGGCCCATCAGGACCTGTTCAACTCGCTGCTGCAGATCCTTGAGGACGGTCGCTTGACCGACTCGCAGGGTCGCATGGTGGACTTCAAGAACACGGTGATCATCATGACCACCAACCTGGGTACCAAGGACATTTCCCGTACCGTTCCCGTGGGCTTCCAGGCCAGCGGTGACACCGCCACGTCCTACGAGCGCATGCAGGCCAAGGTGCAGGAGGAGCTCAAGGACCACTTCCGCCCCGAGTTCCTCAACCGCGTGGATGAGACCATCGTGTTCCCGCAGCTGAGCCAGGCCGAAATCCTCAAGATCGTGGACCTGTTCGTCGCCCGGTTGCAGCAGCGACTGCGCGAGCAGGACATGTCCATTGCTCTCACGGACGCCGCCAAGGTGCTCATGTCCGAGAAGGGCTACGATCCGGCCATGGGTGCCCGCCCGCTGCGCCGTGCGGTCCAGCGCGAGATCGAGGATCAACTGTCCGAGAAGATCTTGTTCGGGGAGATCTCCTCCGGCGAGAAGATCACGGTGGACGTCCAGGGCGAGGGCGACGAGCGAGAGTTCACGTTCGAGTCCATCCCCATGGCGGAGCTGTCGGACGAGGAGCTCGAAAAGATTCAGAGCACCCCGTCATTGCTCGACAACGACGACAGCCAGTCCGGCAAGGACGTCCCGCGCTCACCCAACACGGGTGGCCTGGGGGACGGCCCCGCCCAGGCCCAGGCCTAGGGCGAGCGGACCCGATAACGCCGCGAGCGGCGTCGTCATCCTGACCGGGGTGACGACGCCGCTCGCGGCGTTTAACCCGCGCCCCACGGTCCCGGCGGCGTACAGTCTTGGCATGGAAAAGATCAGTATTCGCCCCGCCAGGACCACGGACGTCCAGGGAATCAAAGCCCTCGTGGCGCCCCTGGTGCAGGAGAACATTCTGATCACCAAGGACACCGTGACCTATTACGAGAACATCCAGGAGTTCGTGGTCGCTCAGGACGAGAGCGGCGATCTGGTGGGCTGCGGTGCCCTGCACGTGATGTGGGAGGACCTCGCCGAGGTACGAACGCTGGCCACCTCCGCCAAGGCGCGTGGGCGGGGTGTGGGTCGGCGCATGCTCGAGGTCCTGATCCAACGTGCCGAAGGGCTCGGGGTGAGCCGGGTGTTCTGTCTGACGTTCGAGGTCGAGTTCTTCTCCGCCCACGGCTTCGAGGTGATGGAGAACCAGGAAAGTATTGATCCCGATGTCTTTGCCGAGCTCTTGCGTTCGCACGACGAGGGCGTGGCGGAGTTCCTGGACCTGGCGCGCGTGAAGCCCAACACCCTGGGCAACACGCGTATGATCCGACAGTTACACGTGGCCGGTTGAGCGCCGTTTATTGGCGCGAACTCCGGCGGCCCGGCCGGCTCAGTCGGGCAGGCTTGCTGTGTTGTCCCGGCGACTCGCCAAACCATCCTTGACCAGGCCGTCGAGTGCTCGCTCGCGTTGTTCCGGCGGCGCCGGTAACGACCAGAGCCTCGCCAGCAGTTCGGCGCTGTCCCTCCCCGGGTTCTCGATCCGGGTCGCCAGCTGTTCCGCCCCGGATCGATCCGTCAGAAGCAGGCTCACCGGAACCGGGTCACTGCTGTGGCGCAGCACCGCCATCATGGCACCGCGCACCTGACGGTCGGTGCCGTGCCAGGACTGCCCCTTGGGCACGTAGTCGGGTTCCGGGCGGCCCGCGGCAATCCATGCGCACTGCTCGAACACGGGGCATTCATGGCATGTGGGGGAGCGGGCCGTGCACACCAGTGCCCCGAGTTCCATCACGCTTTGGTTCCACTTGACCGACAGCTCGGTGTCCTTTGGCATCAGTCGATCGGCAAGGCGGGTTTCGGCGGCGGTGAGCGACTTGGCCGGCAGCGCTTTGGCGCCGAACAGGCGAGCGTGCACCCGCCGGATATTGGTGTCCACCACGGTGTGGCGCTGTCCGAAGGCGAACACAGCCACGGCGGCAGCGGTGTACGAGCCGATTCCGGGCAGATCCAACAACTGCGCGTGGTTGTTCGGCACTTCATTGCGGTGCTGGTGCGCGATCCTCGTGGCGGCGGCGTGCAGTCTCAGGGCCCGGCGGGGGTACCCCAACCTGCCCCACGCACGCACCACATCGGCGGGGCCAGCCGCAGCCAGAGCGGCCGGCGTGGGCCACCGGTCCAACCATGCGCGCCAGACCGGCAGGACACGCACCACGGGTGTTTGTTGGAGCATGATCTCGCTCACGAGCACTCCCCAGGCTGAGCACTCGGGGTGGCGCCACGGGAGATCCCTGCCGGCCTCGGAAAACCACTCGACAACCACTTGGTGAATGCCGTGAAGTTGGTCCGGAGGGCAGGGCGCGGGGCTCGAGTTCATAAGTCCCCACGGTAGCCTGGAGTTCATGGCAACCAACGGTTCTGAGCAGCGTGATTCCACCAACTCCGGCGCATCCCACGGAGATTCCGGGGACCGGTTGCCCCCGTCGGTTTATCGCAGACGCCGCGTGATCGCCCTGGTCGTTCTGCTCGTGTTGGTCGTGGCCCTGATCTGGGGTATTTCATCCGTGGTCTCCGCACTGACCGGCTCCCCGGAGGAGCCCGAGCAACCACAGACCCAGGCCACGGCCGAGCCCACCTCGGAACCCACCGTGGACCCCAACAACAAATTCGCCGATTTCACGCCCCGACCCACCCCGAGCGGTAGCGCCGGGTCCCCGACCGAATCGGCGTCGGCAAGCCCGGCCGCGGTGGAGGAGTGCGGTGCGAATGTGAGTCTCACGGCCGGCACGGACAAGCAGACCTACCCGGCGGATCAGGAACCGGTTTTGATCCTGACCATGGAGAACACCGGTGATGAGCCGTGCAAGGTCAACGCGGGCACCAATGCCATGAGCTATGTGGTCACCTCGGGTTCGGACGTGATCTTCGATTCCCGCCACTGCGCCGCGGACGGTGAGGACCGGGACGTGACCTTGGAACCGGGCAAAAAGGAAGACGCCCGCCTGACGTGGAACCGTACCCGCACCGCCGAGGGGTGCCCCGCGGATCAGCCCGAGGCCATGGCGGGTTACTACAACCTGAGCGTGGGTCTGGGCGAACAAAGCAGCCCGAACGCGACGTTCGTTCTGGAGTGACCCGCTGATTACATGAAGCGTTCGAGCAGGCTGGTTTCCGCCATGCGTGACAGCGATTCGCGGACGTTGCGTGCGCGCTGTTCGCCGATGCCCTCCACGGACATGAGGTCCTCCAGGTTTGCCGCCATGAGGGCCTGCAACCCGTCGAACTGGCCCACCAGACGCTTGGCCACCACGCGGGGCATGGACTTGATGCCCTCCAGCAGCCGGTAGCCGTGCGGGTGAAGGTCCGCTTCCAGGTTGCCCTGCGGCGTGATGAGCGCGGCAGCCACCGCGACTTTCTGCAGGTCGATCAAATCGGCGGGTGACAGTTCGGCCAGCTGCTCCAGGGCCTCGCTCAGCACGTCCGCGGGTGTTTCCTCCGGTAGGTAATCGCGGAGCACAACACCGGGGCCCGGGCCGTTTCCCGCGGTGAGTTCTTCGAGCTGCAGTGAGATCAGACGGCCGTCCTCGCCGAGTTCCAGCACGTACCAGCTGATTTCGTCGGAGATTCTCCGCACCATTTCCATGCGCTGCAGGGTGAGGGCGACATCCCGGGCGGTGACCGCGGCTTCGATCTCCAGGGCGGAGAGGCTACCCAGGACCTGTTCGAGACGGTTGCTGTAGTGCTCGAGAGTCTGCAGGGCCTGATTCGCCCGAGCCATGATGGCCTGCGAACCTTCGATGGCGTATCGGTGGTCGCCCACGTAAATCGTGATCACACTCATCGATTGGCTCACGGAGACCACAGGAACGTTGGTTTGTTTGGCGGTTCGCTCGGCGGATCGGTGGCGAGTACCGGATTCCTGGGTCTCGATGTGGGCCTCGGGCATCAGCTGCACACCGGCTTTGAGAATGCGGGTGGCGTCGCGGTCGCACACGATGGCACCGTCCATTTTGGCGAGTTCACGCAGTTTGGTGGGGGTGAATTCCGCATCGATGTCGAAACCACCGGAGCACACTGCTTCGACGGACTTGTCGAAGCCCAGCACGATCAACCCGCCGGTCCGGCCCCGCAGAATGCGTTCGAGTCCGGTGCGCAACTGGGTTCCGGGTGCCAAGCGGGCCAGGGTTTTCCGTAGAGCCGAATTCTGAGCTTTCACCACATCGTCATCCTACGTGCTATCCGGAGTCACCCGGCACCCAGCACCCAGCACCCGGACATGGGACGTCACTCGCACTACCCGGGCCCCGTCAACGCTCCCGGGGAGGGAAGAGCAATTCAATGGCCTGACTGACCGTGGTGACTTCTCGCACGGAAAAGCCCTGGGGGACCTTGCCCGGCCCACTGGGCGAGGCGGGCACCACCGCGTGGGTGAAACCCAGACGTGCCACTTCCTGGATCCTACGATTGATGTCCGGGACGGGCCGGACCTCACCGGCCAAACCGATCTCCCCGAAGCACACCAGCCGCTGGGGCAGCGGGCGGTCCTGGGCGGCCGAGGCCAGCGCCATACACACCGCGAGGTCGGTGGCCGGCTCGGTGAGCCGCACGCCGCCCACGGTGGAGACGTAGCAGTCCAGGGAGGCCAGAGCGACACCCGCCCGACGCTGCAGCACAGCCAACAGCATGGCCACTCGTGAACCATCCAGACCTGAGGTGGCTCGGCGGGGCTGGGCGGTGCTGGACTTGTCCAACAGGGCCTGTACCTCCGCCAACAGGGGCCTGCGGCCTTCAACGGTGACGCTCAGGCAGGTGCCGGCCACGGGCAGGGGAGTGCGGGAGACGAACAGGCCCGACGGGTCCGCCACCGATTCAATGCCTGTCTCTGCCAGGTCAAAGCAACCGACCTCGTCGGTGGGGCCGAAACGGTTCTTGATGGCGCGCAGCAAACGGATCCGGGAGTGCTTGTCACCCTCGAACTGGCACACCACGTCCACGAGGTGCTCGAGCAGCCGTGGGCCGGCAATGGAACCTTCCTTGGTGACGTGTCCGACCAGCAACGTAGTCATGTTCTTGGTCTTGGCCGCGTGGATGAGGCTGGCCGCCACCTCGCGGACCTGACTGACACCACCCGCGGAGCCGTCCACTTCCGAGCTGGCGAGCGTCTGAACCGAATCCACGATGAGCAACTGGGGTTTCACGGCCTCCACGTGAGCGAGCGCGGTGGACAGGTCCGTTTCCGCGGTGAGGTAGAGCTTGTCCGCGACCGCCCCAATGCGTTCCGCGCGCAGTTTGACCTGCGCGGCGGACTCCTCGCCGGTCACGTAGAGCACGTCTCGGGGGGTCCGGCCCCCGGCCACCTTGGCCGCGGCGTCGAGCAGCAGGGTGGACTTACCCACGCCCGGCTCGCCCGCCAGCAAAATCACGGCGCCCGGTACCAGCCCGCCACCCAGCACACGATCCAGCTCGGGGACGTGGGTTGGGGTGAACTGCGCGACGGAGGAATCGATCTGGCCAATGGGTTTGGCCGGTTGAGCCACGGAACGGGCCGCCTGGGTACGGCCATGTTCCTGGGCCGCTCCGGTCTCTTCGACCGTCCCCCAGGACTGGCATTCTCCGCACCGGCCCACCCATTTGGCGGTGGTCCACCCGCATTCTGTGCAGCGGTAGGACACGGAGGATTTGCGGGTTTTGGTGCTCATGCGTTCACAGTAACTTTTCCGTCAGACACGCATAGCAGCAGTGGCATCAATCCGACTGGAGTGACGGCAGATGATTGATGGCCACCTGGTGGCTGATGCCGGTGGCTTCGATCAGATCGACCACCATGGGGCGGATCATCAGTACCAGTGCTTCACCCTCCATGGTGTGCACCCCCATCTCGTGGGGTTCCAAGCGGGCCGCCACGGAGAACAGTTCATTACGCGCCTGCCGCAAGTAGCTCTCACGCGATTGCGGGTGGCTCACGGCCAGGGCATTGCCGAGGCTCACGACGGCGTCGGACAGATCCGCGAGCACCTCGGACAGCGAGGACACGGCCTCATCGGCCAGAGAAACACGATTCAGCACCGAGGCCAATCTGCGTGCCAGTACCCGAGAATTTCGCACGGCCAGGTCGAGATAGTGGATGCAGTGGTCAAGGGTGTCGATTTCCTGCCGATGTCGCCGGTGCAAAGGTGAGGCGTGGGAAATTTCCTTGGATGCTTTCAACCCCGTTCGCACGGAATCCACCAACGGCTGCGTTTGCCGTCCCCTCACGAGGGCGTGCCAGGCCAACCGGGAATCATAATCGGACACGGCCCGGGAGCACTCGCTCAGCAACTCGGAGTACTCGGTGATGAGTTTCCGTACGTCCTCCCGAGGCTCGCGGCGTGGATCCTCCGGGATGAAATAGGCCAGGAGCAGCGCGCAGACGCAACCCACCACGGCGTCCAGGGAGCGGGCAAAGACACCGTCCTGCGACGGAGGCAGCAACACCACTAACACGGACTGCAGGCCCATTTGCGTGGTGAATATGGCACCGTTGTCCAAGAAACGAGCCAGCATGAGTGAGATCAGCAGCACCACGGCGGCCTGCCATTCCCCGTGGCCCAGCACATGGATCAAAAAGTCCCCCACCACGATGCCCAGGGTGCAGCCGATGGACACCTCGAGGACCCGCCGATAGCGCAGACCGCCCTTTGCGTACCCCAGCGAAACCAAGGCGGCAGTGGCCGCAAAGATGGGCCCCTCGTGGCCGAAAAGCCGTTCCGCGATCATGAACGCACCCACTGCGGCCACGGTCATCTGAACGGCTTGGAACAACCCCCTGAGCATACGGTTCCAGCCGGCCTTGGAACGTCGACTCAGCACCGAGGGAACATGAGCAAGCCGGGATCTGGGGTGTTTCGCCTCGCTCGATGCCATGGCACCATCTTAGGCAGCGGCCGCAGAATTCCGACGACGCGGTCAGGCTCCGCGAGATTTCGCCCCCCAACCATGTGCAATAACTCACAATGACCGGCAAAGCCGCACGTGACACGCGAAATGACCGCCCTGACACGTCACCTGTTTACCCTTCGTTCACCTTCTCGGAGATCGCTGTCCATATCCACTGCCTACCGTCACGGGTGTACCACTACGGATTCTCGGTTCCGTAGCGGAAGTTGCGGCCGGGGTCCGGTCGCATTGCGATCCACCGGCACCGCCGGAACATTCCATGAAGGGGTAACACTGTGAAGGCTTCCTACTTCGGCCGTTCAGCCGCCGTTCTCGCCATTGGCGCCCTCGCCCTGACCGCTTGCGGCTCGGACAACCCGACCGGCAGCGAAGGCGGCGAGTCCAGTGGTGGCGGCGAGTCCAGCGTCTCCGGCACCCTGACCGGCATTGGCGCGTCGTCGCAGCAGGCTGCCATGACCGCGTGGCAGAACGGTTTCCAGTCCGCCAACAATGGCGCCACCGTTCAGTACTCCCCGGACGGCTCCGGCGCGGGCCGCACCGCCTTCCTCGCGGGCGGCGCCCAGTTCGCCGGCTCCGACGCCTACATGAGCGACGAGGAGAACGAGGAATCCAAGGAGCAGTGCGGCTCCGACGGCGCCCTGAACCTGCCCGTGTACATCTCCCCGATCGCCGTGGCCTTCAACCTGCCCGGCGTGGACAGCTTGAAGCTGGACGCCCCCACCATTGCCAAGATCTTCAAGGGCGAGATCAACACCTGGAACGCTCCCGAGATCGCCGAGCAGAACCCGGACGCTGACCTCCCCGACACCCGCATCACCGTGGTGCACCGCAACGACGACTCGGGCACCACCGAGAACTTCACCGAGTACCTCAACGTTGCGGCTCCCGAGGAGTGGACCAACGAGCCGGATCAGGCATGGCCCTCCGAGTACGCCGCCGAGAACGACAAGGGCACCTCCGGCGTGGTGAACACCACCCAGGGCACCGAGGGCACCATCACCTACGCGGACGCCTCCGCCGTGGGTGACCTGGGCACCGTGGAGATCAAGGTGGGCGAGGAATACGTTGCCCACTCCCCGGAAGCAGCAGCCAAGGCCGTGGAGGTCTCCAAGCAGGTCGAGGGCCGTAGCGAACACGACATGGCCATCGAGCTCGAGCGTGACACCACCGAGGCCGGCGCCTACCCGCTCGTGCTGATCTCCTACCACGTGGTGTGCTCCCAGTACGATTCCCAGGAGACGGCCGACTTGGTGAAGGCCTTCGAGTCCTACGTGATTTCGGAGGACGGTCAGAAGACCGCGTCCGATTCCGCGGGATCCGCACCGTTGTCAGAGACCCTGCGCGAGCAGGCCACCGCAGCAGTTGACTCCATCACGGTTCAGGGCTGACCTGACCACCTGACGCGCACCAGCGGCGTCGGCGCGTGACACGCGTCGACGCCGTCTGCGCGCGAATCGCCCGGGGCCCCTTCCTGCCGATCAGCAATGGTAGGTTGCCCAGGCACCAGAAATGACCATGATCTGAAGGGACTCTGTACATGTCCACCACAGCGAGCGCACACAAGCCGGGGACCACGAACTCCGCGGCCGGTCGCGCCGGCGACTCGATTTTCTCAGGGTTGAGTCTCGCAGCGGGCATCTTGATTTTCGCCGTGCTCGCGGCCGTGGCGCTGTTCCTGCTGATGCAGGCGCTGCCCACGTTCGCGGCGCCGGCGGACGAGATCACCGGCGGAGAAGGTTTCTTCGCGTACATCTGGCCCCTCGTGATCGGCACGCTGATCGCATCGATCATTGCGCTGCTGATCGCCACGCCCATTGGCATCCTGGTGGCCCTGTACATCTCGCATTACGCGCCGGCCAGAATTTCCAAGTCCGTCGGTTACGTGATCGACCTGCTCGCCGCGATTCCTTCCGTGATTTACGGTGCGTGGGGTGCCACGGTGTTGGCCCCGGCTCTGGTTCCGTTCTACAACTGGCTGGCCAACAACCTGGGGTTCATCCCGATCTTTGAAGGCCCCGCGTCCCAGACCGGTAAGACCATGCTGACCGCCGGCATTGTGCTGGCCATCATGATCCTTCCCATCATCACCGCGATGTCGCGCGAGATCTTCACCCAGACGCCCAAGCTGCATGAAGAAGCAGCCCTGGCACTGGGTGCGACCCGCTGGGAAATGATCCGGATGTCGGTGTTGCCCTTCGCGCGCCCCGGCATCGTCTCTTCCGTGATGTTGGCCCTCGGCCGCGCCCTGGGTGAAACCATGGCCGTGGCCCTGGTGCTCTCCTCCGGACCCATGATGGCATCGCTGATCAAGTCCGGTAACCAGACCATCGCGGCGGAAATCGCCTTGAACTTCCCCGAGGCCTACGGCCTGCGGTTGTCCGAGCTGATTGCCGCCGGTCTGGTGCTGTTCCTGATCACCCTGGTGGTGAACATGATCGCTCGCGCCATCATTGCCCGCTACAAGGAATTCTCGGGAGCCAACTGATGTCCACGACCACGACCAAGCCCAGTACCTCTCCCGTGCGCGAGTCCAAGTTGACCCGCGGTCAGCGGCCCACGTGGCTCATCCCCGCGATCGGTGGGGGAGCCATTGTGGTGGGTGCTGCGATTTCCGCGCTCATCGGCTTCAACATTGCGACCTGGGCCATTTTCGCCGCCCTCGTGTTCTTGATCGTGGGCCCGCTGCTGGTCGGCGCGATCGAGGGATCACGCGCCGGTGCGGACTCACTCATGACCTTCCTGGTCTACACCGCGTTCATCCTGGCCGTGATTCCGCTGATCTCGGTGATTTGGACCGTGCTGGCCAATGGCATTCCCGGCCTGACATCCAACCTGTTGTTCACCTCGATGAACGGCGTGACCGGCGCCCAGGACAACTTTGCCGAAGGACCCGGAGACGTTGTGGGTGGTGCCTACCACGCCATTGTGGGCACGATCTCCATCACCTTCTGGGCCACGTTGATGTCGGTGCCGATCGGGCTGTTGACCGCCATTTACCTGGTGGAGTACTCCAACAACGGGTGGTTGGGTAAGGCCATCACGTTCTTCGTGGACGTGATGACCGGTATTCCCTCCATTGTGGCCGGCCTGTTCGCCGCGGCATTGTTCGGTATGATGTTCGGTCCGTCCACCCGTACCGGCTTTGTGGCCGCGGTCGCCCTGACCGTGCTCATGATCCCCACGGTCGTGAAGAACACCGAGGAAATGCTGCGCATCGTGCCCAACGAGTTGCGTGAGGCCTCCTACGCCCTGGGCGTGCGCAAGTGGCGCACCATCCTGAAGGTGGTCATCCCCACCGCGATCTCCGGTATCGCCTCCGGCGTTACGCTGGCCATTGCGCGCGTGATCGGTGAGACCGCTCCGCTGCTGGTGACCGCGGGCTTCGCAACGGCCATCAACTGGAACTCGTTCTCCGGCTGGATGACCACGCTGCCCACGTACATCTACTACCAGATCATGACACCCACCTCGCCCACCAACCCCGACCCCTCGCTGCAGCGTGCCTGGGCCGCGGCATTGATCCTGATCGCGATCGTGATGCTGCTCAACCTTCTCGCCCGGCTGATCGCCAAGGCCTTCGCTCCCAAGACGGCCGGCCGCTAAGCACCTATCGAGTCACGAGTTCTAAGGAATCCACACCATGTCGAAACGAATCGACGTTGAAGACCTGAACGTTTACTACGGCGACTTCCTGGCCGTCGAAGACGTGAACATCAACATTGAAGCGCGGTCCGTGACCGCTTTCATCGGCCCTTCGGGTTGCGGTAAGTCAACGTTCCTGCGCACGCTCAACCGCATGCACGAGGTGATCCCGGGTGCGTACGCCAAGGGTAAGGTGCTGCTGGACGGTGACGACCTGTACGGCAAGGGCGTGGACCCGGTGACGGTGCGCTCCATGATCGGTATGGTCTTCCAGCGGCCCAACCCGTTCCCCACCATGTCCATCCGGGACAACGTGCTGGCGGGCGTGAAGCTCAACAACAAGCGCATTTCGTCCGCGGCGGCTGACGAGCTCGTGGAGTCGTCCCTGCGCGGCGCCAACCTCTGGAAAGAGGTCAAGGATCGTCTGAACAAGCCCGGTTCGGGGCTGTCCGGTGGTCAGCAGCAGCGCTTGTGCATTGCACGCGCCATTGCCGTGAAACCGGACGTGATCCTCATGGATGAGCCCTGCTCCGCCCTGGACCCGATCTCCACCCTGGCCATCGAGGATCTCATCAACGAGCTCAAGGCCGATTACACCGTGGTGATCGTGACCCACAACATGCAGCAGGCATCGCGTGTGTCCGACCGCACCGCGTTCTTCAACATCGAGGGCACCGGAAAGCCGGGCAAGCTCATCGAGTACGCGCCCACCACGGAGATCTTCAACAACCCGCAGCAGAAGGACACCGAGGACTACGTGTCCGGCCGGTTCGGCTGATCCCTCGCATCTACAACGCATCTCCCACGACGACGTCGCGCGCTCCCGGGCGCGCGACGTCGTCGTGGATTCAGGCCCCGAGCTGCAGCAGGGGCGATGCGGCGAGGAAAAGGGTGCCTGCGACCACGGCGCAGACGGGAACCGTCACGGCCCACGTGGTCAGAACCTGAACCAGGGTGCGGTGGTAGACGGTGCGGAACCGTTGGAGCGTCCCGGCACCCAGAATGGCGGCGGTGCTGGTCTGGGACGTGGACATGGGGAACGAGGCCAGGAAGCCGCCGATGAACAACAAGGAGCCGGCGACCGTCTGGGCCACCGCGCCGCGTAACGGATCCAGGTTCACCACTCGTGAGGACAGGGTGTAGGCGATGCGCCAGCCACCCAGCAGCGTTCCCGCGCCCAAGCACAGGCCCACGAGCACCGAGATCCACCACGGGATACCGGAAATGGGAATGACCAGCCCGTGGCACATGAGCAGGACCACGAACACCCAAATGGCACGCCGGCCGTGTTGGATGCCATGGCCGAAGTGGATGGCGGCCGCGCCCGTGGCCTGAACAACGGCGGATCGGCGTTTGACGACACCCGGGGCTTGATGTCGGACGAGGTACACGGCCACGAAGACCAGCACCTGCGCAAGGATGAACGCGATGGCCGGGGCCACGATGATGGGCAGCACCAATTGCCAGACCGTGTCCCCGTGGACCGCCAGATCGGGGGCCAGGCCCACCGCGTAGGCGCCCGCGAGCGAACCAATGATGCCGCCGCTCATGGCCGCCGTGGACGACGCGGGCATGGCCCACCACCACGTGAGCAGGTCCCACGCCACGGCCGTGACCAGGGTGCAGATGATGACCACGGTTCCCACGGTGCTGATGGGAACGGGGATGTCGAACGGGATGAGCTGGGTGAGGACGAGCCCCACGGTGAGGGCACCGAGTACGTTGAAGACGGCACCCATTCCCACGGCCACGCGCGGGGTGAGCGCGTTGAAGCGGACGGGTAGCGCGTTCGCGTTGGAGGCGTCATGGAACCCGTTGACCACGGTGAAGGCGATGGCCAGGAGGAATCCAATGGCCAGGAGGAGCTCAGCCATGGGATATCAGGATTCCGAGACGAGCACTCGGCCGACCTCGGCGGAGACATGACCCAGGGCACGGGAAGCATCCAGCAGTCTGTCCGCGGCGTCCATGCGACGGATTGCGTGGGGTGCCTTGTGTTTGTCCAGCAGGGACGCGCGGTAGGTCCGGTGGGTCCGCTCCGACTGGCGGGACAACCGGATCATCTCGAACCAGTAGTCGTCCAACTCGTCCAGGGTGGCCAACCGGCCCATTGCCTTGGTGGTCATTTCGGACATCAACCGGATCACGTTCAATTGTTCTGTGGCGTGAGACGTGGGGCGATCGATCTTGTACAGCTGCTGGGTTTCAGCACACGCTACGAGGGCCTCCACGGATTTCAGGATCCACTGGCCCAGGATGTACAGGTCCTGGCGGGGGATGGGAACCACGTAGGAGGAGCGCGTGGTGGTCATCAGGGAGAAATACAGGTTGCTGCATTCGTCCTCGGTGTCCAGCAGGGCCTGCAGTGTTTCACCGGTGCGGTCGTCGGCGGCGCTGAGGTGTTCGGCCAAGAGGTCCACGGAGGTGGTGACGCACTGGGACATGTGAACCAGGAGCTCAATTACCTGTTCGTCCTCCGGGAAGATCCGAAAGGCCATACCCCGCCCGTCCTTAGGTGTAATCCGCGTGAATTTTCGACCTCACTGTACCCGCCTGAGGTAAACGTCATGGTCGCAGGCTGACTCGCTCGCCCGAGCAGGGGGGAGGGGCGAGATTTCGGGGATTAACAGGGGGTGCCGGACCGGGAGCGCCTCTCGGCGGAAGGCCGCTCGTAGCGGCTTAATGATGGAGCCCGGGGCTGCCACGGCCCGACACCTATCCACCATGCTAAACCCTGTGCGGGGGGCTAATCCAATACCCCGGCGCGCCACGCCTTGGCTGCGGCGTCGAGTTCGTTCGCGGTCCGGGAAAGTCTGGGGATGCGATGATCGGCGCGCCGGACGGTCAAGCTGGGGATGTCCTGCGTGCGTTCCTGGCCCAGTGCTATCACCCGACAGAACGCCGCGAAACGTTCCAGGGCGACGTCGAACTCGCCGTTGAAAGCACCCGACAGGATGGTGTCCGCGACCTGGCAGATCTCCTCGGCGCCGGGCGGATCGGCTACTCCCGCGACCACGTTGGAGACCTGCGCCGTGCCCTTGCCCGCGGCGAACCAGCGGCCCATTCGGTGGGGGTCCGTGCGGGCCGCCGCGCGCAGGGCGTACAGCCGCCACAGTGCGCCGGGGAGCGAGACGGCAGGCGCCTGGGCCCAGAGCTCGGCTATGCCCTCCAGGCCTTGTTCGTCCGTGAGCTGGACCAGTCGCTGGTGCACTTCAGGGTCGTCCGCCTCGCGGCCCCGGGACACCAGTGCGTGGGCCGCCAAGTGCGCTGCTTCGGAAACGCGCGCGGGGTCAATCCCGCCCTCGTGGGCGTCGAACTGCTCCGGTGAGAATTTCACGGGCGAATGGTGCAGGCGCGGTTCATTCATGAGCCCAGCCTACGCGCGTGATCAGTCCGTGGTGTGGGTTTCCCCGGCCTGCTGGCGCCAGCGTTCCTCAATGCGGCGCATGGCGTGTGTCGAGACGGCCCGCCACCACCGCAGGGCGAGCTCCGGGTGGGTTTTCTCGATCTCGACCACGGCCTCGGGCGGCAACCGGCGGGCGGCCACGTCCGTGAGGGTGGTGAAGCTGACCATGTGTCGGGAGTCCGTTCCCAGGGCCACCTCGCCAAAGCTCATGCCGGGGCCCACGACCTCCAATTCCACTCGTTCCCCGGTGGGGGAGCGGCGGGTGATTTCCACATTGCCCGAAATCACCATGTACACGCCTTCAAACCGTTGCCCGGCTCGCAGCACCGTGGTTCGGGCGGGCCACTCCACGTGCACGGTCCTGGAACGAATCTCCTCGACGTCCGCCTCGGACAGCGAGCTCAGCAGGTCCGAGCGGGTCGAATGCACTTTGTCCGGCATGCATTCGGGACCGCCGAACTTGTCCAGGATTTGATCCTCCGCCCAGGTCAGGGCCTCGGCGCGCGTGGGGAACACGGTGACGGGGTGCTCCAGGTCCTGCGTATGTTCCGAGCCCTTCTCGGCAATGATGCTCAGGTGGCGCCCGGCCTGCTCCAGCTGTTCCGATGTGCGGCCCAGCAGCGGCATGACGTACCGGGCCAGGTCATCCACCGGCCGAATATCCACCAGCACGTACGCGCATTCGCGGGCGGCCTCACGAACGGTGCGAATGGCAGTTTCCGCGCCGGCAAAACGCAGGTCCCCCTGTAACTCAATGATCCGCACATCTTCGCCGTGTTCCTCGAGCACCTCGGTGGCGGCCTCGTTGCGGCGCATCAACGACGGCGCCTCGGACAGGTAGTATTCGGAGCGCACGGTCGAGTGGCCGTTGCGTTCGGTCCGGGCGAAGTGCAGGTCCAGATCCTCGGTCAGCCGTTCGCATGCTGCCACGCCGCGCACTGAATTGCCGTGTTGATCGAGCGGAGGGGAGAAGACTGCCACGGCCAGCTGACCCGGTAGCACCGCAAGAATGCCACCTGACACACCCGATTTGGCCGGTAGCCCCACCTGCAGGGCCCAGCGCCCGGCGTCGTCGTACATACCGCACGTGTTCATCACGGAGAGGACGTCCGAGATCACCTGGGTGCCCAGTACGCGTTCATCGGTCAGGGGGTTGCTGCCCCCCGCCGCGAGCGTGGCGCCCATGCGTGCCAGATCCACGCAATTGAGCATCACCGAGCACTGCGCGAAGTAATCCTCGAGAGCCTCCGTGGGGTCACCTTCGATGATGTCGCGGGATGACAGCAGCCACCCGAGGGCGCGATTGCGATCACCGGCGCGGTGTTCCTGAGCTTGAATGGACTTGTTGTACCGCAGCTGTCGCCCGGCCAGACGGGAGTACAGGCGCAGAATACGATCCCGGCGCGTGCCGTGGGACGTGTTCTTGACCAGTGACGTGGCCGCGATCGCACCCGCGTTGATCATGGGGTTGGCGGGGCGGCCCGTTTCGGGTTGCAGGGAGATCTCGTTGAACGCGTCACCGCTGGGCTCCACATCGATCTTCTCAAAAACGCCGTCCATGCCCCGATCCACCAGCGCCTGCGCGTAGGTGAATGCCTTGGAAATGGACTGGATGCAGAATTCCTGTTTGGAATCACCGGCCTGGTAGATGGCTCCGTCCACGGTGGCCACGGCAATGCCCAGAATGTTCGGGTCGGCATTGGCGAGAGCCGGAATCGAGTCGTTGACGGCGCCGCCCTCGACCTCGCGAAGATCCTCCACCACTCGTTGCAGGTACTCGGTAATGACGGAAGGGCCCAACTTGGTTTTGGTGACGGTGCTCATGAAGTGCGTACCTCTTGCGGGACCTCGGGTGACCCGGACAGCACACGGATCACCACGGACGAACAAATGGATTGGGTCAGCAAAATCCCCACCAGCACCGCCAGCTGCAGCATGGCCGCTTGGGCGGGGGATGCGCCCCCCAACAAGGCTCCCACAAATGCGCCGGGTAAGGTGACCAGGCCGGTGGCCCGCGTCTGGTCGATGTTGGGGATCAGGGATTCCTTCATGGATTCCTGGGCCACGGCCTGGTACGCGACTCGTGAGGTGGCGCCCAGGGACAGCCAGGCCTCGATCTCGCCCCGCCGCGCCACGGTGGAACGTTCGAAGTTCCGACCGGTCAGGGTGGCCGCGCTCATCGTATTGCCGATGACGATGCCCGCGACGGCCACCACGTTGGTGACCTCGAACTCCACCAAACGCATTCCGAAAATGAGCCCAATGGTGACGAGAGCACCGGTGAAAACCCCGGTGACCACAGCTTGGCGCGCACCGGGAATCCCTCGCAAACGGCTGAACGACGTCCATGAGGCGGTGGTGAGCATGAGCGCCACGAAGGCCAGCACCAACCACGGCACCGCCAAGACGCCGCGCAAGATCAACGCAATGACGGCGAGCTGAACGGCTGCCCGGATCACCGCCACGAGTGGCTGCATTCCGAGCCTGACCCCCGCGTGTCGCTGCACCACGATGGCCAGAACCGTCATGGCCGCAAGACCCGCCGCAAACCACCACATATTGCCCACCCAGCCAGGGTAGCCACGCAGCAACCCACGCCAACACGCATGACCTCGGGCAGTGCGGTGGCGCCGAAAGTGGAAAAGTACGGCGCCTGCGGTAGAGTAGCGGTGCTCCGTTTGCGGTTCGCCGTTGCGGGGCACGCGCCTTTAGCTCAGTTGGTAGAGCAGTGGACTTTTAATCCATGGGTCGTGGGTTCGAGCCCCACAGGGCGCACCTCTCGTGCAAGGCCCGAACCTTTACCGTTCCGTTTTCAGCGGTCGAGGTTCGGGCCTTTCCCATGCGCGCCTAGGGTGCTCGCGCGGGTTTTTAGCCCATGTTTAAGGGTGGAACCTTGTCCGAACGACATGCCCATCACACTCGGATCAAAGCGTTAAGAAGAAGTCCCATCCACAGGTGCGGATGGGACTTCATGATCTCCGAAGAAGACTTGGAAACGTAGCTAGAAGCTCAGGGCCATAGCTTTCTTCATGAGAGATTGGGAGGCGCCTTCAAAATAGTTGGCATGAGTAAATTTGATGGTCTCCAGCGAGTCAGAGCCCACCAGGACCACATCAATCTGCGTCTCGTCCTGGTGTCGTTGCTCCATCGCGGAGTACGCGGTGGTTGCTTTGGCCACATCAGAACCGAAGTCTTCTTGGTGCACTAACTTGCCGTGGGCATGGTCAAACACCAGCAAGAAGTGGTGAATGGGCTGTGCCTTAGCCATAGCTAGATCCTTTCATCGAGGGGCAACTCTTGTTGCACCCCCTGGGCAGCACGAAGAACATATATGGACCTCCGTGCCTCACTTAGAGTCTCACTGTACCTTTTTTGAAGATCATGTGATATGGGCTTCTTCATATCGGTCAAGAAGTAGATATCTGCCACTACGGCGAGGAACTCCTGGACTGGATGATCACCATCCTGCTTGAAGTTGCGTCCCAAATCTTTGGAGAACCCCTCTGAAGTCCTGGAACGCCTGCTCGGGCAGGGCCTCCCCGAACCACACCACGCCGGGACGAATCAGCCCACCGCACACTGCGCACGAGACCGGGTCGAGGTGCGCCACCGGCTCGACGACGTGCGGGTAGCCGATGTCCGCGGGGGCGCCGCAGTCGGCGCAGCGCAGGGCGAAGAGGTCGCCGTGGACGTGGGCGAGAACCGTGGACCCCGCCCGTTCATGCAGATCGTCGACATTCTGCGTGGAGATCCGCAGATCGACACCGGGGCGAGCCTGCCATTGCGCGAGCGCCAGGTGACCGGGGTGCGGTTCGGCACCGCGCACGAGGGACGCGCGCCACGCGTACCAGGCCCAACACTGCGCGGGGTCTTCCTCCCAGGCCCCCGGGGTGGCTAGTTCCGCCGGGTCAAAACGCTCCCACAGTCCGGTTTGGGCATCGCGGAAGGTCGGAACACCGGATTCGGCGGACATCCCTGCCCCGGTCAGAACCGTCACCCGCCGTGCCGAGCGGGCGAGGTCGAGAATCTCGGTGGGCACCTGATCGGAGAAAGACATGCTCCTCGGGCTAGGTCATGACCTCATTGCTACCCATGCAGCAGTACGTGATCCTCCCGGTGCACCATGATGGATGCATGCCACCGTCCGCAGCATCGCCGCCACGCAGCATGACACAGCGCGTGAAGCAGAATGTGGCCCGGCTGGAATCGCCGGGTCGGATCCCCGGCGTCGATCTGGCCCGGGGCTTGGCGATCCTGGGCATGTATGTGGCCCACCTGACTGTGGTCACGCCCCTGAAGTGGTCGCGACCCGAGACCTGGCTCGGGGTGGTCGAGGGCAGGTCCGCCATTCTCTTCGCGACCCTCGCCGGTGTGTCCCTGGGGCTCATGGGCTCCAGGATTCGGATGCGAGCCGGCGGGCGGGACGCGGCGCGCAGCTCCATCATGATCCGCGCGGTATTCATCTGGGCCCTCGGTCTGCTTCTGCTCAGCCTTGACGTGCCGGTGTTCGTGGTGCTGCCGGCCTACGGCCTCCTCTTGATGATCGGTGCGTTCATGGTCTCGTGGTCAGCGCGGGCACTCGCCATCACAGCGGCGCTCACAGCCACTGTCGCGCCATTCTTGGTCACAGTGATCGACAGCGGGGGCCGGCCCGAACGGGGAAGCGCTGCGGAACTCGTCTCCGACGTGCTCGGGTGGAATTACCCCTTCGTGTTGTGGCTGGCGTTCGTGGCCGCGGGGATCATCGCGGGGCGGTTGATCCGGCGCGGAATCGGCCCCACGGTGGTTTTGCTCGGGGCCGGGGTGGCGCTCTCTGTGCTCGGTTACGCGGCGCTCGGCCCGGTAGGCAACCAAGTGATTGCTCGTTACGGGGCAGATCTCCAGGTCGGCTCGGCTCTCTGGGCGCTGTCGGTTTTTCGCGACGCCCCCCACTCTGGTGGGGTGGGGGAGACGTTCGGCTCGGGAGGTTTCGCTCTTGCAATCCTCGCAATGTCCGTCCTCGCGGCGACGACGCCGCTGCGCTGGCTTCTATGGCCGGTGCGGGTGATCGGGTCCATGCCTTTGACGGCATACACGGCGCACCTGCTCGTCTGGGGCATCTGGATCATGGTCACACCGGGAGTGGGCTCCGACATCCACCGGTTGCACGGATTTCTGGCGCTCGATCCGTTCTGGCCGATCACCCTGGGAGTCACCGCGGGTTGTATTGCCTGGGCTTTAATGTGGGGGAAGGGTCCTATGGAGCAGCTCGTTCATGCGGTATCGACAGGAGCGCAGGAACCCGACCGGCCGGTTGCCGGCAGCAGCCCCGTGCCGGGCAAGGAACGCGGATTATAGGGTTGCGACGGCACGAGCCAGACGGGCGTCCGAGTCGTACAGTGCGGCAACGTCAAACGTGGACGCCGTGCTCATGATCTCATCCGCGCCGGTGCGCTCCAACAGGTCGTTGACCTCGCTCACGACCTGGTCCTCCGTGCCCGCGATGACGGTTGCCAGCGCCTGGGCCACGTAGCGATCTTGCCGGCCCGTGCGTTGGGCGGGGAGCGACGTCGTCGGCAGGAGCGGCGGGAAGGACCCGGTGAGGCGGGATTGGGTCATGGCCCAGGCCTCCGGCACAGCGAGCGCGCGAGCTTCCGAGGACGATTCGGCCACGAAGATTTCCGCGGAGACGATTAAGTACGGCTCGGCCTGCTGGGAGCTGGGGCGGAACTCGGAGCGGTACGCGTCAAAGGCCTCCGGGCCCGACGTGAGCAACGGCCCACCGACCACCGCGGGGAGGCCCAACTCTGCTGCGATCTGGAGCCCGGTGCCGGTGCCCAGCACGAAGAGCGGGATGTGGCCGGTATCGGCCGGGCGGATCGTGATGTTGCCCGCACCCGTCAGATACTCACGGACCTCTTCAATGGCCGCCGCGAATTCTCGCGGTCGAGCCTGCAATGTGCCGAGCGCTTCGCGCACCGGTTTGGTGAAGCCCAGGGAGCGGCCGAGCCCCAGGTCGAAGCGCTCGCCGTGCAGGGCTGTGAGCACCGCGAATTCCTCGGCGACCACGATCGGACGGTGATTGGGCAGCATTACTCCGCCGGAGCCCACACGAATCGTGCTGGTGGCGGCGGCAACCGCCTGGGCGAGCAGGGCCGGGGTCCCCGAGGCGACCCCCGGAACCCCGTGGTGTTCGGACACCCAGAACCGTCGATACCCGGCCGCCTCTGCGCGCCGGGCGCGTTCCACCGTTTGATGCAAAGCGGCGGAATCGGCTTGTCCTCGGCGGGTGCGGGATCGGTCGAGGAGCGAAAGTGGAATACCCATCACTCACAGAACACGGCCGCGTGGCCACTCATTCCGGGAGCACCGCACGGCGGGTGTTATCGCAGCGTGATGGAGTCCAGCGCCTCCTGAGCCTCCTGGGTGAGGTTCTCGGGAAGGGGCGCGCTCTTAACCGAGTCCCCCGCCAGTTGTTGGCCCTCGGGGCTGACCACGTAATGCCCGAAGGTCTTGATCAACTCCAGGGTTTGGGGGTCGCTGTAGCTCGTGCAGAACACGTGGTACGAGGCCAGGACCACGGGGTAGGCGCCCTGCACATCAGGGGTGCGGTCGATGTCCAGTGCGATGTCGTGTTCGCCGGTTCCTTCCACTCGGGAAGAGACGCCCACGGCCCTGGCAGCGGTTTCGGCGGTCACGGGCACGTACTCGTCACCTACCTTCACCCTGGCTTTGCCCAAGGAATCTCCCACGAGGGAGTCGTCCGCGTACGTGATGGCGCCCTCGGTCTGGTTCGTCACGGTGACCACACCGTTATTGCCCTGGGCGCGCTCGCTGGGGAGCGAATTGGGCCAGCCGCCGTCATGCTCGTCGGTCCACACCTCGGGTGCGGTGGCCTCCAGGTAGTCGGTGAAATTCTCCGTGGTCCCGGAGTCATCGGCGCGGGCGACCGGGGTGATCACGGTGTCGGGCAGATCCACATCCGGGTTCTGGGCCGCGATGGCAGGGTCGTTCCACCGCGTGATTTCATGTCGGAAGATTTTGGCGATGGTGGGTGCGTCCATGTTCAATTCCCGGATACCCGGCAGGTTGAAGGCCACACTGATGGGGGAGATGTAAACGGGAATGTTGATGGCCCCGTCCGGACCGCAGGTGTCCGTGACTTCGGTCTGCTCGTCCTCGTCCAAGTACGCGTCCGAACCCGCGAAGTCCGTGCCGCCGCCCACGAGCGCGGAGCGACCCGCGCCCGAACCGGCTGACAGGTATTGCACGTTGGCGTTGGGGTATTTGGATTCGAACCCGGTCCGCCACGTTTGCATGGCCGCGTTCTGAGCCGATGAACCAATGCCCGTGAGGATGCCCGACAGTGAGGTGTCACCCTGCTCGGCGGCCCTGCGTTGTTCCTCACCCAAGGGGTAGTCGGAACCGCAACCGGTCAGTGTTATTCCGGCGGCCAGCGCCAGCGCTCCGATTTTTGCGTAACTCGCTGTCTTTCGAGGGGCGCCCGTTCGGCTCATTTTCATCTCCGCGACATGTTGAGGACAGAAGACCATGGTAAACACGCATGCGCCCAAGTCGCGCATCCCGGGCCCTTGCCCGCAGGGCGTTCACGCTCGCGCAGGGGCGAGCCGCAGGAGCGACTTCTACTGTGGGTGCTTCGGGGGACGAAGATGAAGTTGACGTGTCCCCTCTTTGCGCCACGGCGCACCCGGGGTCAGTAGGTGACACGTCACCCACGGGCCTTGAAACCATGGTTGGCTAGTGCAAATGGGTGCCCCAGGGTTGGGGACGTCACTTATGATGCGGTTCCTGTGGCGCTGGAAACGGGGCGGAACTCATGCTTACATACTGTTGTTACTTCAAGTACCGGGGAGCAATAGATGGTTCTGGCCAGGGGGGCAAGAACCTGTCCTTCCAGGTACGGTGAATGCGTCGAAACGCTGGGGGGCGTGAAGGCGCAATCATTCACCTGGAAGTAACGATCAGAAGTCATTGCGGGGGCTTTGGCTTCACCAGCGGATTGATCCGCACCGGCTCT
>NZ_JAUNPE010000183.1 GCF_030536815.1 Kocuria sp. | reverse complement strand
GCCCTGGTCGAACGCCGCCCGGAGTCGCTGCGGATCATCCACCACGACCCGGATGAGACCCCGCGTTCGATCCAGATCTACGGTGTGGACGCGGTCAATGTGGGCAAGGCCGTGCGCATGGTCGCGCAGGAGGATCGCGCGGACCACATTGATTTGAACTTCGGCTGCCCGGTGCCCAAGGTCACCAAACGCGGCGGCGGTTCCGCTCTGCCGTGGAAGACGGACCTGTTCCGGGCAATCATTCGCACGGCGGTCCGGGAGGCCTCCGAGGCGAATATTCCGGTGACCATCAAGATGCGGATCGGCATCGACGACGAGCACCAGACCTACCTGGATGCGGGCCGCATGGCACGTGACGAGGGCGTGGCCGCCGTGGCTCTGCATGGCCGCACCCTGCAGCAGCACTACTCCGGTAAGGCCGATTGGGCGTCGATCGCCCGGCTGCGCGAGGCGCTCCCGGACATCCCCGTGCTCGGTAACGGTGACATCTTCTCCGCCGAGGACGCGGTGCGGATGGTTGAGCAGACGGGTGTGGACGGCGTGGTGGTGGGCCGCGGTTGCCAGGGCCGCCCGTGGCTGTTCGGCGACCTGCAGGCGGCCTTCGAGGGCAGCCCCAAGCGCTACAGGCCCGGAGTCCGCAAGGTCGCGGACACTTTGTACCGGCACGCCGAGTTGCTCGCCGAGGAGTTCGGTGACGAGGCCAAGGGGTGCCGCGAAATTCGCAAGCACGTGCCCTGGTACTTCAAGGGATACCCGGTGGGCGGCGAACTGCGCGCGCACATGGCGCAGGTGCCCAGCCTGGCCCGACTGCGTGAACTGCTCGACCAGCTCGACCTGGATCTGCCGTACCCGGGTCAGGACGTAGAAGGCCCTCGTGGCCGCGCTGGCAACCCCCGTAAACCCCACCTCCCGGACGGCTGGTTGGACTCCCGCATCCTGGGCGACGCCGAACGTCTGGGCCTGGTGCACGCCGAACTCGATGTCTCCGGAGGCTGACCGATTGCACACCCCTGACCGTTTGGGAATCCTGCCCGCCGGATACGCCTACGAGGACGCCGAACGGTACGTGGCCGAGAACCACCACAACCGGCACCGCTCCCACTTCGAACGTGACCGTGCGCGTGTGCTGCACAGCTCCGCTCTCCGGCGGTTGGCGGCCAAGACCCAGGTGGTCGCTCCCAGCACGGATGACTTTGTCCGCAACCGCCTGACCCACTCCCTGGAAGTCGCCCAGATCGGACGCGAACTGGGCAAGGCTCTGGGGTGCGATCCCGATGTGGTGGATGCCGCGTGCCTGTCCCACGACCTGGGGCACCCGCCCTTCGGGCACAACGGTGAAACGGCGCTCGCGGCCATGACCCGGGAGATCGGCGGTTTCGAGGGCAACGCTCAGACGTTGCGACTGCTGGTGCGCCTGGAACCCAAGATCGTCAGCGGGGACGGTCACCCGGCGGGGCTGAATCTCACGCGCGCCACCCTGGACGCCACGTGCAAGTACCCGTGGAGCGCCACGGACGCGCCACCTCGCCCGGACGGGAAACCCAATCGGAAATTCGGGGTGTACCAGGACGATCTGCCGGTGTTCCGCTGGATGCGAGAAGGGGCCGTGGCGGGCCGCAAATGCTTGGAAGCCCAGGTCATGGACCTGGCCGACGACATTTCCTACAGCGTGCACGACGTTGAGGATGCAATTGCCTCCAACGCCTTGCAACTGGGTCAGCTCGCGGACCCCGTTGCGCGAGCTCGCGTCATTGAATGGACCCAGCGCTGGTACCTTCCCCAGGCCACAGCGGAGGAATTGGACGCCGCCCTGCGCCGGTTGGAGGACTCCCCGGTGTGGATTCCGCTGATGAACGGTTCCCGCAAGGACCTGGCGCGGCTCAAGAACATGACGAGCCAGTTGATCGGCCGGTTCGCCATGTCCGCGGTGGAGGCCACGCGTGACGTGGCCGGTGACGGGCAGCTGACCCGGTACGGCGCACAGCTCGTGGTGCCGCATGAGACGGGCCTGGAGATCGCCGTGCTCAAGGGCATCGCTACGGCGTTCGTGATGACGGTGCGTGATGCGCAGCCGCTGTATGAGAACCAGAACGAGATCCTGACCATCCTGGTCGATGCGCTCATGGAAACCGACGGCCGCTTCCTCTCCCCGGAATTCACGGGGGATTGGCGCGAGATCGGTGATGGACCCGGAACGGAGGCGGCGCGGCTGCGGCTGGTCGTCGATCAGGTCGCGTGCCTCACCGACACGTCAGCGGTTGCACTCCACGACAGGATCCGCGGTGCCAACTGGCGCACCGGTGACAAACCCCTCTGGTGAGGCTCATCTCATTCAATGGGATTGTGGCCGGGGCAACACCGGCGTGCGATTAGTATCACTGTGATCTGTCGCCCTATCGGAAGAGATTCCTCGTGAGCTCCACAGCCTCCTCACCCCGCGCCGGCACCACGTCCGGCAAGGGCCTCATCCTTAAATCCCCCCTGTGGGTCGCGCCCCTGTGTTGGATCGCGGTTCTGCTGGACGGCTTCGACGCCGTGGTCCTCGGTGCGGTCATGCCCACCCTGCTGGAGGACAAAGCCTTCGACATGACCACCGGCGAAGGCACCGCCGTGGCCACCGCCGGTTTGTTCGGCATGATGATCGGCGCGCTCGGCATGGGGTGGCTCACCGACCGCTTGGGCCGCCGCAAAATGCTGATCGGCGCCGTGGTCATCTTCTCCGCCCTGACCTTTGCCGCGGCCTTCGCTCCCACCGTGCTGTGGTTCGGTGTGCTGCGCTTCCTGGCCGGTCTGGGATTGGGCGGTTGCCTGCCCACCGGCATCTCCATGGTCAATGAATTCGCCCGGAAGGGCCGCGGCTCCAACGCCACCACCGTGATGATGACCGGCTACCACGTGGGCGCCGTACTCACCGCGGCCCTGGCCATCTGGGTCCTCATGCAGTTCTCGTGGCACACCATGTTCATCGTGGGTGCGTTGCCCGCCCTGATCCTGGTCCCGCTCATGTACTTCTTCCTTCCCGAGTCACCGTCCTACCTGGCGGCCAGGGGCGATTACGACGCCGCTCGCGCGGTTGCCGCGCATTACAACGTGGAACTCGAACTCCCCAACGCCGCGAACGCAACGCGTGTGGCCGGAGCGGACCGTGCGGCGTCGACCGCGGGTGGCGAGAAGGCCAAGCCCGCGAAGCAGGGCGCGGCGTTGCTGCTGAGCGGCACGTACGCGCGGAACTCGACGTTCATCTGGACCGCGTCCTTCATGGGTCTGCTGCTGGTGTACGGCCTGAACACGTGGCTGCCGCAGATCATGCGCGCCGCGGATTACGACCTGGGCAACGCGCTGGGTTTCCTGTTGATCCTGAACGTGGGTGCCGTGCTGGGCCTGTGGATCGGCGGGCGCGTGGCTGATCGCATCACCCCGCGAGTGGCGGGCATCCTGTGGTTCGCGGCGTCGGCCGTGCTGCTGGCGGCCCTTGCCATCAAGCTGCCGGTGTTCGGTATTTACATCATGGTGTTCCTGACCGGTTGCTTCGTGTTCTCCTCGCAGGTGCTCGTGTATGCGTTCACCGCCGCCAACCACCCGCCGCAGGTCCGCGCCACGGCGCTGGGCATGTCCGCCGGCGTGGGCCGGTTGGGCGCGATCAGTGGACCCATTCTGGGCGGCACGCTGCTGACCGCGGGTCTGGCCTACCCGTGGGGCTTCTTTGCCTTTGCCCTGGTGGGTGCGCTCGGTGGCGCCTCCATGCTGGGGACCAAGACCGTGGATCCGGTCGACAAGCGGGTCGTGATCGATCCCGAGGAGTCTCCCGCGCGCTAGGTTCCGCGTGCTCC
>NZ_JAUNPE010000182.1 GCF_030536815.1 Kocuria sp. | reverse complement strand
TCATGCCTCCCATGGGGGCGGTGGCCTCGTCCATCACGGTCATCTCGTTGATGTGGATCTTGCCCGCGGTAATCCGGTCCGCCACCTTGAGCGCCTCGCCCACGTCACCAATGATCGACAACGACAGCGCATACTCCGAATTGTTCGCCAGGTTCACGGCTTCTTCAACGGAAGACACCTTGATCACCGGTGCCACCGGGCCGAAGATCTCCTCGTTCCACGCCGGCATATCCACGGTGAGATCCGCGAGTACCGTGGGTCGGTAGAACAGGCCGTCATGCGTGGCGCCCGCGCGGATCGAAGCACCCGCGATGACCGAATCCTGGACCTTGGAATCCACAGACTTCAATTGCTTCTCGTCGATGATCGGCCCCAAGTGAACTTGTCCCTCGGACGGATCGCCCACCGCGAGCGCGTCCGCCCGCTCCGCCAACTTGGAGACATAGGACTCGTACACATCCTCGTGGACAATGTGCCGCCCCGTGGTCATGCATACCTGCCCCTGGTGGAAGAACGATCCCATGGAACCTACGCTCGCCGCCAAGTCCAGATCGGCAGAGGGCAGGACCACCATTGCGTTATTGCCGCCCAGCTCCAAATGAGTTCGCTTCAAGTGCTTGGCACCGGCGGCCCCCACATGGCGGCCCGCCTCGGTCGACCCGGTGAAGGACACGATCCGCACCTCGGGCGCATCGACCGCGGCCGCGCCCGCATCTCCACCGCCCGGCAAGATCTGCAGGACTCCCTGGGGCAGCCCCGCCTCCTCGAAGATCCGGGCGATCAGCACCCCACCGCTGATGGGCGTGCGAGGATCCGGCTTCAACAACACTGCATTTCCTAGGGCCAGCGCCGGGGCCACGGAACGGATGGACAGAATCAAGGGGAAATTGAACGGTGAAATCACCGACACCACCCCCGCGGGCACGCGCCGGGCAAAGGACCAGTGCGGCTGGTCGGAGGCCAACACCTCGCCGGACGGATGCGTGGGCAGCGCGGACGCCTCGTAGCACTCCTGCGCCGCCACGTTTGCTTCCATCCCCGCCTTGGGCTGGATCGCCCCGGTCTCGCGCACCACCCAATCGATGATTTCGTCCGCGTTCTCCTCGAACAGCTGCCCCGCCTTGCGCAGGACGGCTGCACGTTCGGTCGGCTTGAGCCCGGCCCAGGCGACCTGCGCTGCGGAAGCCTGCCGAGCGGCGTCGTAAACATCGGCCGGGGATGCGGAACCAACCGTTGCCAGTACCTCTTCCGAGGCGGGATTTTGCACGGAGATCGGCTCGCCGGACCCGTCACGCCAGCCGTTGACGTAGAGCTTTCCGTGCCAGCGGTTGTCCTCAAGTATTGCCATTGTTCGCTCCTTTGGGTGGATCGATGTGCGCCGTGCGCAAGGCTCTGCACAGCGCCCGACGTCTTTTTCATTGTGGCGTACAAGACATGGATTCGGCTCAAGGGGCTGCCACTTCGCACCTTGGAACTCACACTGGAGCCACCCCTACGGTTGGGGATCGCGCGCGTCGTAGCGGTTGAACGCGGGGAACTTCCGTACCAGGACAACCACGAGCACCAGACACACGACAGCACCCACCACGGCGGCCAGACCCGGGCCCGCGAACTCCCCCGCGGTGCCCATGAACGCGTCACCCAGGCGCGGACCGCCGGCCACCACCACAATGAAAATGCCCTGCAACCGCCCCCGCAGCGCGTCCGGTGTGGCGGCCTGGAGGATGGTGGTGCGGAACAGCATGGAGATCGCATCCATTGCCCCGGCCGCCACCAGCACGGCGCACGACGCCGCCAGCGGCCACACGGTCTCGCGCCCCCAGCCCTCGGAGGCCAACAGAATTACAGCGCCGAACGCCATGATGCACACGGCCCACCCGGCCACCGCCATCGCGCACGCCTTGCCGTGCCGATGCAGCCGCACCAGCGGCCCGGACAGCAACCCCGCCACCACGGAACCGGCCGCGAGCGCCGCGGTCAGCAACCCCACCGTGAACTGATCACCGCCCAGCACCGTGGCCCCGAGGACCGGGAACAGCGCGCGCGGCATCGCGAAGAACATCGCGGCCATGTCCAGCAGGAACGTCATGCGCAGATTGGGCCGGGTGGCCAGGAACCGGAAACCCTCGACCACGGAACGGAACCCAGCACGGGGGCCAACTCCGTCGGGCGGAAGGGACGGCAACCGGTACATGGCCCACAGGCTGGCCATGAAGGTGAGAGCATCCACGGTGTAGGCCCATTGGAAACCCAGCCCGGCCACGGTCAATGCACCCAGTAGCGGCCCCACCATGAGCGTGGAACCCATGGTCAGTTGGTACAGCGCATTGGCCGCGGGAAGCTGTTTCATGGGCACCAACCGGGGAACAATCGCCCCTCGTACGGGCTGGTTGAGCCCCTGCGCAAACGAATGCAGGGCCACCAGGGTGTACAGCACGGTCAGGGATGAAATCTGCGCCCACGAGTGCGCGGCCAGGGCGACCGTGACCGCGAAGAGTCCGAACGTGGTCCACAACCCCACGGTTCGGCGGTTGTGGGCATCCCCCATGGATCCGCCGTACAACCCCGAGATGATCAGCGGCACCAGCGCGGCAACACCCACCATGCCCACGGCAAACGTGGAGCGAGTGAGCTCGAAGACCTCCAGGCTGATCGCCACGACCGTGAACTGATTCCCCAGCATGGACATGGTGGAGCCGATCCACAGGCGGCGGAACGCCGGGGATTCACGCAGCGGGGTGATGTCGAGCAGTAAACGGGGCACTGATCGATCCTAGGCCCACAATCCGGCGAACGGCGCCGCCGGAGCGGCCGGAACCATTTACCCTGAAAGGAGCCCACTTCCCCGGGACATCAGGAGTTCTCATGCGCACACGCGAACAACGCTGGGCCGCCCGTTCGGCGCGCGGCTGGCCTCGATTGCGCGTGTTCGCCATTATCAACGGCTTCACGGGTCTGCTGATCGGGAGCCTGATCCTGTGGTTCACCCACGGGGTGTTCCAGTTCGAGAACTTCCCGGCGGCCGGCGTCCCCTGGATCTGGCGCGTTCTGGCGCTGGCCATCGCGGTCCTGCTCCCCGGGATCCTACTGCCCATGGGCGCCTACCTGGTGCTGGCGGGCGCCACGGCATCGAACAGGGCGGCTCTGGCGGCGGGGCGAGCGCGCGACGTCGTCCGCAATGCATCCCAACCGGATGAGCCCCCGGTAGTCGCCCACAAGCTCGCCGACACCACCCCGCCCGGCGTGAAGATCCGCGCCCACGCACTTCACGGTTCGGATGCGTCCAGCCGGTACACCCGCACCTTGCTCGGCGCGCTGCCGGTACAGACGCCCGTGGCGCTCGCGCCAGTGGGGCTGGGTTTGGTCTTGCTCGTGGTGGCCACCGTCTACTACGCGACCGGCTACGGCGCCCCGGCCACGGTCATCCTGCTGGGCGTGGCGTACCTGGCCTGGAAACTCTGGCGCGGCTTCAGCAGCTACCAGGCCTTTTCCGAAGCCGACCGGGCCCCCGCTCGCGCAGACGATGCGGACACCGGACCCCTCCCCGCGGTCACCATGATGCACGGGAGCGAGGCCACCCAGCCCATTCCCCGGCAACGCGCCACCTACGACGACGCCCCGCCCACCTACTCGACCTACCGCGCCGATGACGAGCAGGTCGCGTACGAGACCACGGACGAGCTGCCGGTCATCGAACGGATCCGGGACAACTACGGGGACCCCAAGAAGATGAGCGCGTCCCAACGCAGGCTGGCCGAGCGCGCGGAGCGTGAACGCCTGGTCATGGAACGGCGCCAACGTAATCGTCGCTCCCCGGATGACCAGCCACCTCACACCATCAC
>NZ_JAUNPE010000029.1 GCF_030536815.1 Kocuria sp. | reverse complement strand
TCGGTCAACAACCGGGCCTTGTGATTGACCAGACCGGGCGGGGGCCCGCCCACGGCCTGCGGCCAGAAATACTGCAATTGCCGCAGCGCGGCGGAGTGGAACGTGCGCGCCTGCACACCGGGGGCCCCCAGCTGACGCAGGCGCTGCCGCATTTCATTGGCAGCCCGCGCGGTGAACGTGAGCGCCAGGGTTTTCTGGGGTGTGTAGACACCGGTGGCGATTCCCCAGGCAATGCGGTGGGTGATGGCGCGGGTTTTGCCCGTGCCCGCCCCGGCTCGCACGCACACGGGTCCCTGCAGGGTGGTGGCCACCACGCGTTGTTCGGGATCCAGGCCGCCCAGGATACGTTCTTCGGCGGATGCGTCACTCCCCATGTGTTCAGGCTCCTTCCGGTATCGGTTCGCCCAGCCAGCTCGCGATCAGGGCGTGAGCGATCGAGATACGGCCGGGGAGCACAATGGCCCGTTCCCCCGCCGCGGCCTTCAGTTCCGCCCGGGTGAACCATCTCAAGTCGAGGATTTCCTGACCGTCCGGCGTGAAGTCGACGGTGTGTGCGACGGCTCGGAATCCGAGCATGAGCGAACGTGGGAACGGCCACGGCTGGGAGCCCTGGTAATGCACCGATCCCACCACGATGCCCGCTTCTTCGAAGATTTCGCGCACCACCGCTTGCTCCGCGGATTCCCCGGGCTCCACGAATCCGGCCAGCGTGGAGTAGCGGTTGCTCGCCCACAGCGACGACCGGCCCAGCAGAATGCGTTCGCGCTCCGGGTCCTCATGGCCGTCGGTGATGGCAACGATGACCGCGGGATCGGTGCGGGGAAAATGCAGCGTCTGGTCCTCGGGACATTCCCGGGCCCAGCCGGAGCGAATCACCTCGGTCACCGTGCCGCACCGCGGGCATCGCGGGTGGTCACGGTGCCACAGGCCCACCGACTGCGCGGTGACCAGCAGGGACGTTTCCTCCGGTTCGAGTTCGGTGCCCAACGTTCGTAAACCCGCCCGCACGACGTCGTTCTGGCCGGGGACCTCCGCGCCCGCCGGAAAACTGCGCAGCAGCACCGGTGCGTCGTCCCCGCGCAGCCTGCCCAGGTAGACGTCCGGGTGGGCGGGGTCCCCGCTCGCGGCAGGGGCGGCGGCGTACTCCTCGAGCACCAGGTGCCCGTCGCGCACGGGCGCGTCACCACCCACCATGACGAGCACCCGTGCCGACGGATCGGTACCTGCCTCGGCTCGCAGGTCCCGGTGTTCGCGGTCCACGGCGTCGCGGTCGAAGGCCGACGCCGCAAACGGCAGGTCCCCGGGATCCAGGCCGGGCACGGTGCGGTCGGGTGTCCAGGTGTTGGGTTCGGAAGGAGTCACCCGTCCACTGTAGTCGGCGTGTCCCGGTAGCTCCCCGGCGGCTGTGGGTAACCGTGGTGCCCGTGCTCAGGGCGCGGCCGGTAGTGTGGACGAGGTGAGAACGACCCCCGAATTGCTCGCAGCCATTGCCGCCGCAGCCGTGCCCGGTATCGCCCCGGTAGCGACCGGTCCTTCTCCCGACGACAATTCGGACTTCCAGTCGTGCGTGGTCAAAGACACACAGAATAAGCGGTGGCGTGTTCGCAGCCCCCTCCATGCCGAGGCCAGCATCAGGTTGGAGACCGAGCACCTGGTCCTCGGGGCCTTCACACCATCGGTTCGCGCGCACCTCCCCTTCCATCTGCCCAGCGTGGTCGGTTCGGTTGAGCAATCCGGGCTGCGCACATTCGTGTACTCCCATCTGCCCGGCACCACGCTCACCCTGGTGGAGATGTCCCGGCAGAACGAGAACCCCGTGGCGCCTTCCCGTGCGCCCGCGCCCAGCGCAGAACCTCGCGCTGCCCTGGCCGTCCAGGTCGGCCGGGCACTCGCGGCCGTCCATTCACTTCCCCGCGCCCTGGTCATGGACGCCGATCTGCCCGCCTACAGCGCCGAGCAGTGCCGCAGCCGCATGCTCCACGATCTGGACCGGGCCGCCGCAACCGGTCGGATCCCCGGCCAGCTGTTGCGCCGCTGGGAGCAAGCGCTCGAGGACACCACCCTGTGGCGGTTTTCGACCCGCGTGGTGCACGGTGATCTGCACGAGGACAACGTGATCGTGCACGAGGGCGCGCTGGGTGCCTTGACCGGGTGGAGCGATCTGCACGTGGGTGACCCCGCCGTGGATTTTGCGTGGCTCGTGGGCATGGCGAACTCCCAGTTCGCGGACACCGTGCTGGAGACGTACTCGGTGGCCGCAGTTCAACCGCCCGACCGGCATCTCCTACGCCGAGCGCACCTGGCCGCGGAATTCGCCTTGGCCGAGTGGCTGGTGCGCGGGGTGGACCGCGGCGTCGAATCCATGGTCAAGGACGCCGAGGGGATGCTCAACACCCTGACCCTGGACGTGGAACGTACCGGCTCTCCCGCGCCCGGGGTGATCCCGGAGCCGCCCGCTGCGGAGCCCGAGGAGCAGGATGAGCAGTCGGGTCCGGAAATGTCCACGCCGGTGCCGTCCGGGTCCGCCCAACCCTCCGCTGCGCGCCCCGCGGAATGACTCCTGGGCGGCACGCAGTGTCGAGCGCAGAGCGCACCCGGTGGGGCGGGCCCGCTCAGCCGTGCATCGAGTACATCGACTCGACAATGGCCTCCAATTCCTTGTCGGTCGCGAGATCATGCGGGCGAACTTCCTTGTCCTCGCTCACGTAGTAGAACGCGGCGGAGACGTCCGCCAGGTCCAGGCCGTGCAACCGCGCGAAGGCCAGACGGTAGAGCGCCAGCTGCCCTGACTTGCGGCGCAGGTCCTTCCCCCGGGGCACGCGCCCGGTTTTCCAGTCGATGAGTTCCCAGCCACCCGAGTCCGTGCGGAAGACGGCGTCAATGCGACCGCGGACGGTCACCGAACCCACTGGTGTCTCCACGGGTAACTCGATGGCATACGGCTGACGGCTTGCCCACTGACTGTTCTTGAACGTTTCGGCCAGCCCGGGAAGGTCAAGTTCTTCATCCACATAGTCATCCGCGCCGGGTAACTCGTCCATGTCGAAGATCGCCGAATCCCCGAAGAAGTTCTCGACCCACGTGTGGAACGTGGTGCCGGCACGAGCGGCAGAACCGGGGCGGGCGGGCATGGGACGGCGCAGTCCCATGATGAACGCCTCAGGGTTGGTGTCCATGGCCACCAGCGCAGACGCGGACACGTGTGACGGCATGTGCACGGTGTTGCGCTGCTCCACCGCATCGCGCTTGGCCAGAAGAAGTTCCGCCTCTCGCCGCCAGCGGGTGACCATTGCGCCGTGTTCCCCCTCTTCGAGGTGTTGCGCGGTGAGCTCCCGGGTGGTGTCGAAGCCACCGGTCTGCACCGCGTGTGCCGCGCGGTCCATGCGTGCACGCCGCCCGCTGTGCACCGGTGTCGAGACCGTGACCTTTTCCCGACCGTCCACGGAGCGCTCCTTCCGGACGATCTCCGGGCCTTCCAGGGGATCGTACGGCCACAAAGCGCTCACCACGGTGTCCGCCTGCGGATTCTCGGTGCCCGGTTCCACCTCCGCCCACTCCCCCAGTTCCACTCCCGGGTGGGACTCCTCCGTCATGGCTCGCACGGCGTCCAGGAAGACCGACGGCTCATGTGCCGTCTTGGCCGTCCCACGGAACACCGAGCACGAGAGCTCGAGCAGTGTCTTGGCTCGTGTGCACGCCACGTATGCCAGACGACGTTCTTCGGCCTCGTCGTGCGCGCCCGCGTCCTCCAGGAAGAGTTCGAAGGATTCCTTGAACGTTTCCACGTCCGTGGGATCGGCATTCCATTGCGGTAATTGCTGAGCATCACCGCGCAGCGGCCAGGGCAGTTTGGCGGCGTCCCCGGTCCACGCGGACTTTCTCTTGGACGGGAAGTCCCCCTGATTCATGCCCGGCACATACACGTGATCCCATTCCAGGCCCTTGGCCGCGTGCACGGTGAGCAGCTGTACGGCGTCGTGTCGGGTGTCCTCGGGGGGCAGCTCAAGCCCGTTCTCCTCGTGCGCGGCAGCCTCGAGCCAGGAAAGGAACGTTGCGACGTCGTGCGTGCGAGTGGTCGCGCTGAACTGGACGGCCTGGTCGTAAAAGCTGTCGATGTTCTTGCGCGCCTGAGCGGGCGTCATTCCGGGGTTCGCTGCCAACTCCACGTCCAGACCGAGGGTCGTTTCCACCTCGTGAATCACGGAGGTGAGTTCATCCCCGAGCGCCGACCGCAAGTGACTGAGCTCGGAACCCAACCGCCGCATCCGGCCCAGAGCTGGGGCGCTGATGGAACGGCCACGATGGGACACCCAAGTGTCCGACGGCAGCGTTTCAATGGCCTCGATCAGACTGGCCCGGTCCACGATGTCCCCCTCGGCCACCGTCTCCGTGGGGTCCTGCGCGGGTAGTTGGGCGAGCTCTTCCGCGGAGAGCTCGGTCCCCCGGGCAGCGGCGGCACGGGAGCGGGATGTTTCGAGATGGCCCGCCCAGTCTCCCAGTGCCGCGAGGTCCTTGGGGCCGATCCGCCAGCGAGCACCCGCCAACAACCGGGCCAGGGCGTCGGAACGGCCCGGATCGGTCAGGACGTAGAGCGTGGCCACGATGTCAGCGACCTCGGGGGTGCTGAGCAACCCGCCCAGCCCGACCACCTCGTAGGGCACGTCCAGCGCTTCGAGTTCCAACCGGATCGGTTCGAACTGGGCTCGCTTTCTGCACAGGACCGCCATGGTGGGCATCTCCTCCAGCGGCTGGCCCTCGTGCGCTCCCCGCTGTTGGGCTATGGCCCGCGCCGTGGCCTGGGCCTCGTGCGAGTCCGTGACGTACCGGCTGACCCGCACGGACCCCACCGAGGCGTGGGGTGAGGCATCGAGCGGGGGAACCTGTACGGTACTCGCGGAGCGGTTCCACTCCGGGGGCGTTCGCAGGGGCGCGGCAATCCGGTTGGCGGCCTCCAGGACCGACTGACAGTTGCGCCACGCGACGGTGAGGAAACTCGAATCCGCAAATGCTGCCGGCTCGGCGGACTGGCCGTTACTGCGCGGGAAGTTCTCGACAAAGCTGAACAGTTGTCCCGCCGATGCCCCGCGGAACCCGTAAATGGACTGCTGCGGATCGCCCACGGCCATGACGCAGTGACCCTCACCGAACAGCCCGGAGAACAACTTGAGCTGGGCGTGGGAGGTGTCCTGGAATTCGTCCAGCAGGACCACCTTGAACCGGTCACGCTCGGTGGCGCACGCTCGAGGATCGACGTTGACGATCTCTGCCGCGAGTGCCAACAGGTCGCCGTAGTCCAGGGCGGACTCGTAGGCCTTGGCCCGTTGGAACCGCTCGACCAGCTGCGCGAGAAGTTCCGTGGTTTCCAGACGGTTGAGGGCGTCCTGGGCCGGCTTACCAATGCTCTTCTTCCGCCCCACGGGTGGGACGTCCGCGCAGCTCATCCGGAACTGGTGGGCCCATTGACCGACACGGGCCGGAGC
Organism: Kocuria sp.; assembly: GCF_030536815.1. Lineage (GTDB taxonomy): Bacteria > Actinomycetota > Actinomycetes > Actinomycetales > Micrococcaceae > Kocuria > Kocuria gwangalliensis. The sequence goes on along the minus strand of NZ_JAUNPE010000029.1, from coordinate 17,466 downwards.
TACCAGGTGCTCGGAGGACTCCGACGCCAGACTCATCAAACCGGCGGTGAGCGTGGAGACGGCGGCCATGCTTTCCGGCAGCGGCCCGTCCCAGCTCTCCACCAGACGGTGCGCCAATTGCCACGCTTGCGCCTGTCCCAGCAGAACGGTGTCCGCTTCGACGCCCAGTCGCAGTCCGTAGCTGCGCACGAGAGAGTTCGCGTAGGAGTGGTAGGTGCTCACGGTGGGTTCCTGCGGCACCGCGGGATCCTCCGTGGCACCGGGCTCGGGCGCGAAGGGTGACTGATGGGGGGCCGTGGCCAGCTGCGCGTCCGGACCCAGCAGTCCCGAGCGGCGCAGCCCGCGTAGTTTGCCTTGGATCCGCTCCGCCAATTCACCGGCGGCCTTGCGGGTGAAGGTCACGCCCAGGATCTGTTCCGGTTCCACGAGTTTGTTGGCCACCAACCACGCCACGCGGTCGGACATGGTGGTCGTCTTTCCGGAGCCCGCTCCGGCCACCACGAGCCGCGGCGTCAGCGGAGCGGCAATGACCTGGGCCTGCTGCTGGGTGGGCGGGAAATCCCCCAGGGCCTCGGCAATGTCGAAGGGAGAGTACTGGGGGGTGGTCATTGTTCGCTCACCTGTCGACCTTCTGCGCACAACGGACACACCCAGGGCAGAGTGCACCGTAAACCAAAACTGGATCCGTGTTCCGAATCATGCCGTGCTTCGAACCGCGTTCCCGCAACCAGCTCGGCGGCACGCGTAATGAGATCCCTGGCCCAAACATGGTCCGGGTCCAGGGGCGGCTGGTGTTGGGTTCCCACCTTCTTGGCGCTCGTTCCCAGTTGCACCAGCAGTGCCCCGCCCGGTTGGGCAATGACAGTTCCCTGGGGCAGCTCAATGGGCTCGGAGGCCGCGTGCCGTACCGCTGCCTCCGGGTCTTCACCGACGGCTGCAGCCTTTTCTCTGAGCTCGACCTCGCGCCGCATCTGCTCGCCCGCCCCGGCTTGCAGTGCGACCTGGTAGGCGCCCAGCTGCGGGTGATTCTCGATCTTCTTGCCCACCGGTTGGGACTTCCCTGTCTTGAGATCGACCACCACATGATGGCCGTGGGAATCAACCTCGAGCCGGTCCACCCGACCGCGCAACAGAGCATCCCGGGCGGCGCCCCGCACCAGCACGTGGAAGCTCCCCTCGACACCGACCAACTCTCGACCGTCGTCCTTACGCGCATTGATCACGTACTCCGCGAACTTGCCCAACATGGCCTCCGCACGCTCCAATTCGGCATCGGTGACCCACCCCGGTGGCATGCCCAGGCTCGGCCACCGGCGGCGCAGCTCGGCAATCAGCTCCGTGCTCGGAGAGTCCGGCATGGTTTCGGCAATATCGTGCACGAGCGTTCCCAGGCTGCGGCTGAAGTCGGTGACCTCCTCGGCCTTGGCCTCGCTCACGAACCAGTCCAGGGGCGAGCGGTGAATGGTTTCGATCTTGGAGGGTGACACCGGAATGGGCTCGTGCGGGGCGAACAAGGGCTCGTCACTGCTGAGCGGTGCCCACCCCCACCATTCGTTCGGATCCGCCCCGCGCACGGGTTCCGAAAGCGATGTGAACTCATGCAGCAGCCGTGCCGCAGCTTCCCCCAATTCGGGGGCCTCATCCGCGGCGAAAACCGTTCGTCGTAGCGAACCTGTCAGTTGGCGCAGGGTCAGTGGCACGGGAGCAGCCAGGTGTTCGAGCTCGATACCCGAGTCCTCACCGCCCCATCCGGAGGCCACCAGGTCCAACAGCTCGGACGGCTGCTCGTCCTGATTGGAGACCGCCGAGACGACGAGCGAGGAGCTCGCGCGTGACACCGCCGAGGCGAACTGACGCAGTTCATCGAAGCGCACTTGTCGCAGCCGGTCCAGTGGTCCGATCCGCGCGGCTTGCTCCACCCCGAAGTCCAAAGCATCGGTGAGGACGTCCGTTCCGAGCAACTGGCCACGCAGGGTCGTGTTGGGCCACACACCCTGCTGCACCCCGGCCACGACCACGTGTTCCCATTCCCGCCCCGCGGATCCCGCCGGAGTCAGGATCGACACGTTGTCCTCGGCCGGGGCGCGAGCGGCCAGGGTGTCCATGGGGAGTTCTTGGTGCTCCATGTAGTCCATGAAGGCCTGAGCGGTGGCTCCGGGAACCTGGTCCACAAAACGTTCGGCGGACTCGAAGAGGCCCACTACGGCGTCCAGATCGCGATCGGCTCGCACCGAATCCGCGCCACCCGAAATAGCCCGCCGCCGCCACGGCTCGGCCACCCCGGACGCATCCCAGAGCGCCCACAACACCGATTCGGCGGTGGCACCGGGTACGGCCAACGCCTCTTGGCCCGCCTGCAACATGTCCGCGATCCGATGGGCCGGGCCCGATCGCACTCCGGCGGCCTCGAGCAGCACACCGTGGGTCAGGGCCTCGACCAGCAGGGTGTCACTGGTGCGGCCACCGCCGCTGCTGAGCTCATGGACCCGCAGCCGCTGCCGGATACGACGCACGTCCATGGGTGACGCGCCCCCCAGCCGTGATGTCAGCAATGCCACGGCTGCTTCTGCGGTGAGCAACCGTGGCCGCTCATCACCGGCCGCGGTGCCCTGGGGCTCATCCGTATCGACTTCAACGCCCGCCTGCTCGGCATCCAGCAACAACCGCAGCGCATTGAGCAGGGGTATCACGGCCGGTTCCTCGCGCAACGGGGTTTCCGCCGCGGAGGATGTGGTGGGGACACCCAGGGACGCCAACTGCCGCGTCAGTGCGGACAGCTGGGCGCCACTGCGTACGATCACCGCCATCTCCCGGTAGGGCACGCCTCGCAGTACATGCAGCCGCAGGAAATGATCCGCGCACCATCGGGCCTGAGCCGTGGGCGAGTCGAAGACCACCGCGCGCACCGATCCAGGGTCCTCCCCCGGCGATTCCGGTGCTCGGTTGGTCCGGGCCCCTGCCACCACCGAAATGGCACGGGAGACCCGCTGCCACGATTGATTGATCTTCGCGGGGAGCCTGTGCGTGAGCTCCAGTGACCTCCGCTGCAGTGGGTACCGATCCGTCCCGACTCGGTCCCCAAGAGTCCGCAGCAGGTCCGGCCGGGCACCTCGGAATCCTTGCACGGTGGTATCCGGGTTGGCGGTGTAGATGGCATCCGCTCCGCGCGTCAGTACACCGATCATGCGGTGGACGGATGGCGTGGCCTCCTGAAGGTCGTCCACCAGGACCACGGCCAATCGCGCACGTTCCTCCTCGAGGAACTGGGGGTTCTCCTCGAGCACCCTGGCGGCCCGGTCCACGAGCGCGGACGGGTCGAAGGCGTTGGGCATCCGCAGCGCACGCACTTGCTGGTACTCCGCGCGGAAGGCCGCAGCCGTGCGCCATTCCGGGTGCCCCAGAGGTTCCGCCCACCGGGCCAGTTGTTCCGGGGGCATGCGATATTCGTTCATCCGGTCGAACAGTTCGCGCAGTTGTCCCCTGAATCCGCGGGTTTGCAAGGCACGATCCAGATCGGGAGGCCACACCATTCCCGTCCCGTGTCCCGCGGTGTGCCCGCGCATCATGTCAGCAATGAATGCATCCTGTTCGGGCCCCGACAGCAGCACGGGTGCCTCGACGACACCGGGTAGCAACCCCTGCCCATGAGCTCGACGCAGCAGGTCGAACGCATACGCCTGCCAGGCCCTGACCAGTGGCGTGCTGATGGTCGCTGCCGCCCGTTCACTGATGGCATCGCGCAGTTCCGCGGCCTGGGTTCGAGACGGCGCCAACACCAGCAGTGACTGCGGATCCGCACCCGCCGCCAGACGATGCACCACGAATTCCACGACCGTGCTCGATCGCCCGGTTCCCGGAGCACCCAGCACCAGCACCGGCCCGTGCCCCGGTTCCAGCTCGATCACGGCCCGCTGGTGCGCGTCCGGAATGAACTCCCGGCCCCTCCCCGTCACGGTGCGCGGCGGAAGAATCCGCCATGGGGTCTCGTGCTGCATCTGCATGTTCCCATCACATCACGCCCGGCGGACACGCATAACAACACTCACGGGCCGAGCCGGTAGCGTGATGGCCATGCCTTCCCCGCAGCACCACTCTTCGCAAGAACAGCCGGCTCTCTTCGACGTACCCGAAACCGTCCGAGCTCCGGAGGGCACAACAACCGCGGAGAATCCCGTGCAGGACACGCTGTTCGACATCGACCCCGCAACGCCCTGGACCGAACTCCCCAGGGCGTGTTTCGATCTGGAAACCACCGGGCGCGATCCGCAGACCGCCCGCATCGTCACGGCATCGGTGGTGCTCGTTGCCCCGGACGGTACGGTGCTCGAGGAGTGGGAGTGGCTCGCCGATCCCGGCGTGGAGATCCCGGAGGCCGCGGCCGCGGTCCACGGCATCAGCACCGAGAAGGCGCGGGCCGAGGGTCAGTCCGCGAGCGACGTCGTCGCCGAATTGACCACCGTGCTGAGCGAACTGTGGACGGACGGTACGCCCGTGCTCGCGTTCAACGCCGCCTACGATCTGACCGTGCTGGCCAGGGAGTGCGAGCGTCACGAGGTCCCCGGGGCCCAGCCGTTCCCGGTGCTCGACCCGTTCATCCTCAACAAGCAGGTCCACCGGTTCCGCAAGGGCAAACGCACGCTGGGTGCGCTGTGCGAGGAGTACGGCGTGGTCCTGGACGCCGCCCACACCTCGGCGGCGGACGCCCTGGCCACCGAGCGGCTGGCCGCCGCCATGGCGCAGAAGTTCGGCGAGTTACAGACCTCGGCGAGCGAACTCCACCACGCGCAGATCGGCTGGGCCGCCGAACAGGCGGCCTCCCTGCAAGAATATTTCCGACGCCGCGATCCGGACGCCGTGGTGGACGGCACCTGGCCGGTCCACCCGCGGGGCTGACCAACCGTCAGCGCCAAGCCGCGGGCGCCCTTGAAAACCAGTCACCAGCCAATGAGGCCTTACTGCACGGTAGACCGCTCTACCGTGCAGTAAGGCCTCATCACATGGCGTGCCACCCGCGGACCGAGAATCAGCGCTGCTCGGGCTGCGCCTCCGCGGCGGCCTGAGCCGCGGCCGGCAGGGCAGAAATGATCCGGTCCATGGCCGAGTCGTCGTGGGCCGCGGACAGGAACCACGCCTCGAAGACCGACGGGGGCAGGTACACGCCGGCCTCCAGCATTGCGTGGAAGAACGGGGTGTAGCGGAAGGCCTCCTGCGCCTTGGCATCCGCGTAATTGTGCACACCGGTGTCGCGAGTACCGAACGCGATCGAGAAGAGGTTGCCCGCTTCCTGAATCGAGTAGTCCACCCCCGCGGCGTCCATCGCCGAACCCAGGGCGTCCCGTAGTTGCTCGGAACGACGATCGATCGTCTGGTAGGCAATGCGATCGGCGCACTTGAGCGTGGCCAGCCCGGCCGCCATGGCGATCGGGTTACCGGACAGCGTGCCCGCCTGGTAGACCGGACCGATGGGCGCCAAGTAATTCATGACGTCCGCGCGACCACCCAGTGCCGCGGTGGGCAGGCCGCCGCCGATCACCTTGCCGAACGTGAACAGGTCCGGGGCCCAGGCGCCCTCGGCCTCGTTGCTCAGGCCCCAGTAGCCGGCCTCGTGCACGCGGAAACCGGTGAGCACCTCGTCAAAGATCATGAGCGCACCGTTGTCGCGGGTCACGCGGCGGATCTCGGCGTTGAAGTTGTTCTCCGGGGTCACCACGCCCATGTTGCAGGGGGCGGCCTCCGTGATCACCGCGGCGATCTCACCCGGGTGATCCGCGAACGCCCGTTCCAGGGCAGCCACGTCGTTGTACGGCAGCACCAGCGTCTGGGACGACGTCGCTTCGGTCACGCCCGCCGAGCCGGGCAGCGCCAACGTGGCCACACCCGAACCGGCCTCGGCCAAGAGCGAGTCCACGTGACCGTGGTAGCAACCGGCGAACTTGATGACCAGGTCACGGTCGGTGAACCCGCGGGCCAGGCGCAGCGCGGTCATGGTGGCCTCGGTGCCGGTGGAGACCATGCGGATCCCCTCCACGGGTCCCACACGATCCACGAGCAGCTCGGCCAGCTCGGTCTCTCCGCGCGTGGTCGCGCCGAAGGACAGCCCGCGCTCCACGGCTTCGTGCACCGATTCGAGCACCACGGGGTGGGAGTGGCCCAGCAGCGCCGGACCCCACGAACCCACCAGGTCCACGTACTCGCGGCCGTCCACGTCGGTCAGGTACGGGCCCTTGGCCGCGGAAATGAACGGCGGGGTTCCGCCCACGGAGTTGAAGGCGCGCACCGGGGAGTTCACCCCACCGGGCATCACGCGTTGGGCACGGTCGAACAGTTCTTGGGAGACACTCATGAGATTACTTGGTTCCTTCCACCGGGCATCACCCCGATCACGTGCGCCGCGGCCGGTCTGGGCCCGCGCGGCGGTAGTCTGACTTAGTTCCCGTTGTCCTGGCGGTACCAGCGCGCCAGTTCGGCGGCGTAGTACGTCAAAATCGAATTGGCTCCCGCGCGCTTGATGGACAGCACGGATTCCTTGACCGCCGCGTCGCGGTCAATCCAGCCGTTGCCCGCTGCGGCCTCGATCATCGCGTACTCACCCGAGATCTGGTAGGCGGAGACGGGCACCGGGGACACCTCGGCCACGTCGCGCAGGATGTCCAGGTAGCTCATGGCCGGCTTGACCATGACCATGTCCGCGCCCTCGTTCAGGTCCAGTTGCAGCTCGTGCAGGGCCTCACGGCGGTTGGCCGGGTCCATTTGATAGGTCTTGCGGTCCCCGGTCAGCGCCGAATCCACGGCCTCGCGGAACGGCCCGTAGAACGCCGAGGTGTACTTGGCGGAGTACGCCAACACGGAGACGTCATGGTGGCCGGCGGAATCCAGTGCGGCCCGGATCACGCCCACCTGACCGTCCATCATGCCGGAAGGACCCACCATGTGCGCGCCGGCCTGAGCCTGGGCCACGCCCATCTCGGCGTAAATGCGCAGGGTCTCGTCGTTGTCGACCACGCCGTTGTCATCGAGCACGCCGCAGTGGCCGTGGTCGGTGAATTCGTCCAGGCACAGGTCGGACATGACCACGATGTCATCGCCCACCTCCGCCCGCACCTGAGCAATGGCGTGGTTCAGGATCCCGTCCTCGTCGAGGGAGGCCGACCCCACGGCGTCACGGGTCTCCGGGATGCCGAACAACATGATGCCGCCCAATCCCAGCTCCACGGCCTCCGCGGCGGCCCGCTTGAGCGAGTCCACGGTGTGCTGAACCACTCCGGGCATGGACTGGATCTCCACGGGCTTGGAGATGCCTTCCTTGACGAACGCCGGCAGGATCAATTCCGCCGGGTGCACACGGTTCTCCGCGGCAAAGCGGCGCATGGCCGGGTTGGTGCGGAGCCTGCGCGGGCGTGACACCAGGTCGTACAGCGGTGCGTGTGAGCTCACGATGTTTTCTCCTCGGTCGAACTAGTGATCTTGAGTACATCTTCCAGGGCGCGATCCACGGCCGCCACCAGGGCTGCCGGACTCGGATCGTCGGCGACAACGGGTGCAAGACCGCGGAGGCGCAGCGCGGCGGCGGTGGGCTCGCCAATGGCCACCCACTTCGTCTCATCGGGCGGTCGCGGTTGGTCGTCCAGCAAGGCAGCAACGCGCGACGGCGCCGTGGCCACCACCGCGCCGAACTCGCCGCGCGCGCACTGGTCGCGAGCGGCGTCGGCAGCCAGAACGGGTGGGTCCTGCGCGGAGCCGACGTCCGGGTGCAGGGGTGTGGCCGCAGGTGCGGGGACCATCCGGTACGCGACGGCGGTCGAGACCTCGTAGCCGCGCTCGGTCAGCCCATCGGCCAGGGTCGGCGAGGCGAGCTCCGACGCGGGCACCAACGCTGCCTCCCCGGTGGATGCGGACGCGTCGGGCCATTCGGCCAGCATTCCGGCGGCGCTCTGTTCGCGCTGCGGGGTGAAGTCCACGCCGATCCCTGCCTTGCGCAAGGCCGACGCCGTGGCGCGACCGACCGCTGCGACGGACAGTCTGGGTGTGCTCGCCCGCGCTCGTTCCAGGGCACCACCCCACCCCGGATCGGAAGCCACCGCAGCCAGTGCCAACACCGTGTTCGCGGACGTGACGGTGAGCCACGTGGGAACCTGAGGGCGAGCGGCCCGCTCGAGCACGCACCGCAGGGCAGTGGTGTCCTCCGGCAGCTGTGCCTCGAGCAGCGGGGCCACGCGCACGTTGTACCCGCGGTCCCGCAGCAGCCCCGTGAGTTCACGGGACGAAGCAGGATCGCGGGTGACCAACACGCGGGACATCACAGGGTCAACCGCGCCAATCGATCGGCGCCGGCGGCCAAGAGTTCATCCGCGATCCGCACTCCCAGGGCGGCCGCTGCGTCCACGGACAGTTCGTCCGTGGCTTCCGATCGGCGCATGACCTCGGTGCCGTCCGGATTGGCGACCACCACGTCCAGGTGGAGATCACCGCCGACCACGCGGGCGTAGGTTCCCACCGGGGCCGCGCAACCGGCCTCCAGGCGCGCCAGCACAGCACGTTCGGCCGTGACGGCCAGTCGGGTGGGCAGGTCGTCCACGGCGGCCAGTCCGCGGGCCAGGGGCGAGTCCTCGGCGAGTTCGCTCGAGACCTCGAGGGCCAAGGCACCCTGTCCCGGTGCGGGCAGCATTCGTTGCGGATCCAGGTATTCGGTGATCCGGCCCTCCAGACCCAACCGTTTCAACCCCGACGCCGCCAGCACCACCGCGTCCAGGTCGCCCGGGGCCACTCGGTTGAGACGCGTGCCCACGTTGCCGCGGATATCGACAATTTTCAGATCGGGACGCAGCGCCCTCAACTGGGCCACTCGGCGCGGCGATCCCGTGCCCACCGACGCACCCTGCGGTAGCTCGTCCAGGGCGAGACCGTCGCGGGCGCACAGGGCATCGCGCGGGTCCTCCCGCTCGGGAAGCGCCGCGATGACCAGGCCCTGAACCGGCGCGGTGGGCAGGTCCTTGAGGGAGTGCACCGCCAAATCCACATCGCGATCCAACAGTCGAGCGCGCAACGCGGTCGCGAAGACTCCGGTGCCGCCCATTTGCGACAAGGGCCCGGTCAGCACATCACCCTCGGTGCGCACGGTGATCAGTTGGGGGCTCAGACCCGCAGCCGCTCCCACGGCGTCTGCCGCGTAACCGGTCTGCGTCATGGCCAGTTGGGAACCACGCGTTCCGACCCTGAAGGTGCTCTCGGTCACCGGTACATCACCTCGCCCTGATCGTCCATGCCCACGGCTATGGGTTGATCCAGCGGGGTCTGTGCCACGGTGGGCCGCGGTGCCGACTGGCCTCGCAGGATCTTCTTGCAGCAGTCCGCGGGACAGTTGTCGAACCAGGTGCCCTGCCCGCACGCCGAGACGCGCGGCGGTGCCGTCTCGGTGCCGAGCCGCTGTTCGATGGCGTCCGCGAGCGCTCCCACGAACGCGGGGTGCGTTCCCGCGGTGGCCACTCGTTCGAACGCGATACCGGCCTCGGCCGCGGCGTCCTTGGCTTCGGTGTCGAGGTCCCACATGACCTCCATGTGATCGGACACGAAGCCCACCGGCACAACGGCCACACCCCGGACTCCGGACTCGGGCAGCGTCTCGATCACATCACAGATGTCCGGTTCGAGCCACGGGATCTGCGGCGGGCCGGAGCGGGACTGGTAGACGAGCTGCCAGTTCACGTTGTCCATGGCGTCGCCGAGTTGCGCCACGATCCAGCGTGACGCGGCCAGGTGCTGGGCCACGTACGCGGAGTTCTCCTCGAACTCGATGCGTTCAGAACCGGAAGCATGGGCATCGGTGTCCGGGACGGAATGGGTCGTGAAGAGCACCTCCAGGGTGCTCTCCCCCACGCGTTCACGCAGCGCTGCCAAGGCATCCCGCAGGCCATCGACCGAGGGGGTCAGGAATCCGATCTCGTCGAAGTACGGGCGGACCTTCTCCACGTGCAGAGTGTCTGTCAGGCCGAGTTTTTCCAGGCCCATGCCGTAGTCCTCGCGGTACTGTCGGCAGCTGGAATACCCGGAGAACGCACTGGTGGCCAAGATCAACAGGTCCTTGTAGCCGCGGTCATGGCACTCCGTGAGCACATCGGCCACGTACGGGGCCCAGTTGCGGTTGGCCCACAACAGGGGAACAGTCACGCCGCGGCGGCGCAGCTCCGCTTCCAGCGCGTCACGCAGCGCACGGTTCTGGGCGTTGATGGGGCTCACGCCACCGTTAGCGCGGTAATGGGTGGCCACTTCTTCGAGGCGCTCGTCCGGGATACCGCGACCACGGGTGACGTTGCGCAGGAACGGGATCACGTCGTCCTGGCCCTCGGGGCCACCGAAGGACGAGAGGATCACGGCGTCGAAGGGGCGGGGCTCAGCGGCCCGAGCGGCGCTCAGGGCATTGGTGGTTTGCTGGTCGGTGGGTGTCATGCTCAGCGCAGCACCTCGGCAATCTCGGTCGTCTGGATCCGGCGTCCCGTGTAGAACGGGGTCTCCTCGCGCACGTGCAACCGCGCCTCGGTGTTGCGGAACTCGCGCATCAGGTCCACCAGGTCCACGAGCTCGGGGGCCTCCAGGGCCAGCAGCCACTCGAAGTCGTTGAGACCGAAGCACGCAATGGTGTTGGCCAGCACCTGCGGGTAGTCGCGGGCCTTCATGCCGTGGTTCTTGAGCATTTCGGAACGGCGTTCGGAATTCATGTAGTACCACTCGTAGGAGCGCACGAACGGGTAGACGCACACCCACTTCTCGGGGGCGATACCGCGCGCGTACGACGGCGCGTGGTTGCGGGTGAATTCTGCGTCGCGGTGCACGCCCATGGCGTTCCACACCTGCCGGGTACCACCCAGCAGCGGCTGGCGCCGGATCTTGCGCACAGCTTCCTGCAACACGTCCGCCTCGTCACCGGTCAACCACACCATGAGGTCCGCGTTGTCGCGCATCCCCGATACGTCGTACACGCCGCGCACCGTCACGTTGTCCCCGGACAGTTCCTGGACCAGGCGATCGAACTCGGCCTGGTTGGCCTCGGAATCGGCGTCCGGGGTGCGGTCCCCGGTGCGCTCCAGCACGGTGTAGACGGCCCAGTACAGCTTCTCCTCGTTCTTTGCCTCCGTGTCGACGGCGGACTGCTGTGCCGCGTGTACGTGCTCACTCATCGTGTGTGTCCTTTCGATGCTCGAATCATGGCTGAAGTCTCAATCACGCTGTGCGGGGTGGTCGTACCCGTGGTTGCGTAGCAGTTTCGCGACCTGCTGCCGCGTATCGGTCACGACGGCGGCCAGTCCGGTCCCGGACAGCCACGCGCCCACGGCGATCACGTTGGGGATGTCCCTGATCGCCCCGCGGAACTCGGCCACGCGCGTGCTGTGCCCCACGTCCGTGCGCGGCAGGGCGGCGTGCCATCGCACCACGTCCGCGCCAATCAGTTGCTCGGGGCCGATGTGCACGCCCATCAGGGTGCGCGCATCGCTGAGCGCGAGAGAAATGAGGTGGCCGTCCGGCAGCGCAACCTCTGGCGGTACCGAGTCGTGGTCGGAGTCGGCGCGGCCGTAGGACAACCGCAGCACGTGGCGGTGTTCGCCGGCCTCGCGCTGGACCCACGCCCATTTGGCGCTCGAGTGTGTCAGGGCCTTGGCGCGGACCTCTTCCACATCGGAACTGACCAGCAGGCCGGTCCCGCGCGGGGCGCCGTCGAGCTCCGGGCAGTCGAGCACCAGGGTGGCCAGGGCCACCCGGGGCCCCGGCTTCGGGGAGTACCGCTGCGAATCGGGTAAGTGCCCGCCCATCAACCGCACCGTGGTGGGGCCGTCCGCGGCCATGACCAACAGTTCACCGCGGGCCACCGCGGTCTTGTCCCCGTTTGCGGGTTGCCGCTGGATGACCATCCACCCCGGACGGCGGGGATCGCGGTCCAACGCAATCACGTCGTAATCGGTCACGATCTTGACCCCGCGTGCTTCCACGTCGCGCACCAAACGCTCGCTGAGCTGATTCATGCCGCCGTCCAGGCTCGCCACGTTGGCACCGGCGGGACTTTTCGCGCGTAGCGCGCCGGCGGCCGCGCACAGACTTCCGTGTTCGCGGAGGCCATTGCGCAGCCCGGGGGCCACTGTGTCCACGTCCAGGTCATTGGGGTGGGTCGAGTACACGCCGGAGACGAAGGGCGTCACGAGCCGGTCGAGCACACGCTGGCCCATCCGGGCACGGACCAGCGCACCCAGCGACCGCTCTCCCGCGCCCACGGAGGCGGGCAGCACCCTGTCCATGCGCGCCCGGGCCATTCCGGAACGACCCAGTGCGCGCCGCAAGGACGGCGCCGCGGGATCGGCGGGGATTCCCAGCACCCCGCTGTTGGGTGCCGGCATGGCCCCCTCGGGCAGGTACAACCATGAGCCGGAGGGATTCGGGGTGACCACCCGGTCGCTGAGGTTCAGGTCCTCGAGTAGTTGGGGAACAGCGTCGGAGCGAGTGGCGAATGACTCCGCCCCGGAGTCGAGGACCAGACCGGCTACTTCGTGGGCGCCCACCGCGCCACCGAAGTGATCGGCGGCTTCTACCAGCGTCACGCGCAATCCGGCGACCGCAAGATCCCGCGCCGCGGTCAAACCGGCAACGCCACCACCCACGACCAAGGCCGTGCGGGCCTTGCGTTGAGTGCCGGTCTGCGTTGCACCGGGCGAAGAAGTCACTGCGTCTCCTCATGAATGAAGGCCACCAGCTTGGTCAATACCTCCGGGTCGGTTTCCGGAGGAACACCGTGACCCAGATTCACCACGTGTGCGAGCGCGCTCTGGCCGCGGCGCAGAACGTCGCGAGCGTGGTCGCGCAACACCGGCCAAGGGGCAGCCAGTAACGCGGGGTCGATGTTGCCTTGTACCACCGTACGCTTTCCGACCCGCTCCACGGCAGTGTCCAGGGGGATGCGGTAATCGACGCCCACGGCGTCCGCGCCGGCATCCCGCATGGCGGCCAGCAGCTCCCCGGTACCGGTGCCGAAGTGAATGCGCGGCACACCGAGATCCGCGACCGCGGCCAGGGCGTCCGCGGAGTGCCGCTGGACGTGTTCCAGGTAGTCAGCCAGCGACAATGATCCGGCCCACGAGTCGAAGAGCTGCACCGCGGACGCACCGGCCTCGACCTGAGCGCGCAGGAACGCACCGGAGGTTCGAGCGGCCCACTGTGCCAGGGCGTCCCAGGCCTGGGGGTCCGCGTGCATCATGGTGCGCGGACGCAAGTGATCCCGGGACGGTCCCCCCTCGACCGCGTACGCCGCGATCGTGAACGGTGCGCCGGCGAAACCGATCAAGGGAGTGCCACCCAGGAGTTCGACGGTCCGGGAGACGGCCTCTCGAATGGGATCGAGGGCGGCATCGGGAAGCTCTGGCAACGCGGCGACGTCGGCGGCGGTGCGGACGGGCTCGTCCAGGACGGGCCCGCGGCCGGCCACGATGTCCACGCCCACACCGGCGAGCTTCATGGGGACCACGATGTCCGAGAAGAAGATGCCGGCGTCCACCTTGTGGCGGCGCACCGGCTGCACGGTGATCTCGGCGGCGAGCTCGGGGGTGAGGCAGGCTTCCAACATGCCGGTCCCCACGCGTGCTTCGCGGTACTCGGGAAGCGACCGCCCCGCCTGTCGCATGAACCACACCGGAGTGTGGGGAGCGTCCAACCCGCGCAGCGCACGGATCAGCGCGGAGTTGGCAATCTCGTCACGCTTGAGCGGGTGGTCCGAGCTCAATGCTGCAATGCGTTGATCCCACGACTGCTGCTCGGTGGGCTCAGTTCGGTGTGCGGGGTCGCTGGGCGCGGCGGCGCGGAAATCCTGGGAAGTCATAGTGCTTCCCATTGTGCCAAGGAAAGATGGGAGTTTTATTGACGAACTGTCCGCGTCCGAGCAACCTGCGTGCGGCATGGTTATGCTGAGTACACCAGAAGTGTTCGTCTAGAATGGCTGGATTGTGGTCCTTTTCTGTCTTGTCGCCTCGCACCGCTCCGTCGACCTCAACACCGTGGCACGGCTCAGCACCGGTGCCCTTGGTGTGGCTGAAGAAGCGGTCTCGGAAGGTGCCCTCAATGGCGCGGTGACCCTCTCCACGTGCAATCGGCTGGAGCTCTACGGCGAGCTGAAGACCGACCAGTACGGAGATCCCACGGGACAGGTGACCCGTGCCCAACAGGAAATCGTGGAGCGTATCGCGCAGCGGGCGGGACTGGACGAACGGTTCGTGCTGGAAACCATGGACGCCTACACCGGCGTGGAAGTCCCCCGGCACCTGTTCACCGTGGTGTCCGGGCTGGAATCCGCCGTGGTGGGCGAACGTGAAATCACCGGTCAGGTCCGCCGCGCCCTGAATCAGGCGCAGCAATCCGGCACGGTCTCCAGTCATCTGGTTCAACTCTTCGAATCCGCCGCCCGCACCGCTCGCGAGGTGGGTTCCCGCACCGAACTCGGTGAACGCGGCCGGTCGATCGTTTCCGTGGCACTGGACCTCGCGGACGACATCACTGCGCGGTCATGGCCGCAGCGCCGCGCACTGGTCTTCGGAACCGGCGCGTACGCCGGGGCCACCATGGCCGCTCTGCGCGATCGGGGCTGTGCGGATATCGAGGTGTACTCGGGATCGGGGCGCGCCGAGCAGTTCACCGATCAGCGCGGGGGCAGTCCCGTCTCCGACGCCGATCTACCCGCCGCGCTGCGCCGCGCGGACGTCATCATCGGCTGCTCCGGCGGTTCCTCCCCTATGTCGGCGTCGGCCTTCCCCGAGGGCCCGCGCACCGTGGTGGACCTGGCGCTGACCCGCGATTTCGACCCTGCCATTGCGGACCTGCCGGACGTGGAACTGATCAGTTTGGAATCCGTGCGCGTGGCCGCACCGGAGGAAACCGGGGAATCCGTGGCCGCAGCCAGTGACATCGTCCTACAGGCCGCCCAGAAGTTCGAAGCCGCCCAGAACGCCCGCGCCATGGACGACGCGATCGTCGCTCTGCGCAAACACACCATGGCCGTCCTCGACGCCGAAATGGAAAAGGTTCGATCGCACCACGGCTGCACGGGTGCCGAGGATCAAATCGAAATGGCCATGCGACGCATGGTCCGTTCGTTGCTGCACACCCCCACGGTGCGAGCACGGCAGTTGGCCTCCCAGGGCCGAGCAGACGAATACATCACCGGATTGGAAGCGCTGTACGGCATCGAGGTGGCCACCCCGGCACACCGAGAATCCATGCAGAATCCCCCCGCGGAGCAATCCCCCTCGACTACTGCGCGAGATCGCGCGGTCGGCTAACCATATGGCGGACACCCCCGCCACGAGGAGGACCACAATGAATCTGCAACCGAACAGTCGACCGGAGCAAACGCTCACCGGTACCTCCACGTACGGGCGGGCACCGCGCATGGCCAAAGAAGACCGCCGGGATCAGCTGCTGACCACGGCACTGAACGCTTTTGCGGACGGCGGATACCACACCACCTCGATGGACGACATCGCCGCCGCCGCCGGTGTGTCCAAACCCGTGCTGTACCAGCACTTCCCGGGTAAACGAGAGCTGTACTTGGCCCTCGTGGAGCACACGCTGGTGGATCTGTCGGCCAAACTGGACCATTCCTTGGCGTCAAGCGACGTGAACCGCACACGCGTGGAATCCATGATCAACACCCACTTCGAGTTCGTGGAACACCAACCCCAGGCCCACCGCTTGGTCTTCAGCGCGGATCTGTTGGCCTTCCCGGAGGTCGCGGACAAACTCAATGACTTCTATGACGGCATTGCCGGCATCATTGCGTCCGTACTCGGACCGAACGTGGGACTGCCCCACAACCAGGCCGCCATGCTGGGGCGAAGCCTGGTGCAGATGGTGCAGACCGCTGCCGTGTACTGGGCGCAGCACCCGGGCAGTGTCAACCGGCAGCAAGCGCAGCAGCAGGTGTTCCGTTTAGCCTGGGGCGGAATCAGCATCCTGGATGAAGACTGGCAGTGAGGGACTCCTAGACTGAGTTCCAGTACCGGGTGTGAGGCTCGCTCGTCGAGCCGGGCCCCTCAAACCAAGTAGGAGGTAAACCGACGTGGAGATCAAGATCGGTATCCAGAACGTGGGTCGCGAGTTGTCGGTGAACGCGGATCTGACGGCCGAAGAGGTCGAGGCCGAGGTGGCACGGGCGCTGAGCTCCGGGACTCCCCTGGTCCTCAAGGACTCCAAGGGAACCACCACCGTGGTTCCCTCGGCCAGCATCGGCTACGTGGAGACCGGCACCGAAACCAAGCGCCACGTGGGTTTCACTCCGCTGCCGCAGAACTGAGGCGGGCCGGCCGCGAGGCCGGCGACCGCGCCCGGTAAAGCACCGTCTCACGCTCGTGAGGCGGTGCTTTGCGCTGTGGGCGGTTACACTGGGAACCGTTGACAGGATGACCGGTCGTCGGATGAGACCGTAACGTTCACTTTTCGCTGGTCCGAGTTGGCCCGGAAGGGTTGCAAACGCAACACTCCGTGAGCCCCGGATCCGCATGTGTTTCACGATCGGCTTCCACTTCGCCGCGCGGCGGCCCCCGGCGTCTCGCCCCATCCCCTCACCGGGACGGTGACGAGTGCGCCGTAGTCGGGCCCCGCGATGTACCCGAAACTAAGGACCATCGTGACCGAAATTACCTTGACCACCGAGCCCAACGGCCCGGACACCGACGAGGCCGGAACCCAGGCCATCGAAACAGCAGAACCCGAAGTAACGCACACGTTCGCGGAGTTCGGCGTACGCCAGGACATCGTGGATGCACTGGCCGACCACGGCATCACCTCCCCCTTCCCCATCCAGTCCATGACCCTGCCCGTGGCGCTGTCCGGCCAGGACATCATCGGTCAGGCCAAGACCGGCACCGGTAAGACCCTGGGCTTCGGCATTCCCGCGTTGCAGCGTGTGATCGGCCGGGACGACGCCGGTTGGGACAAGCTTGCGTTCCCCGGGGCCCCGCAGGCCTTGATCGTGGTCCCCACCCGCGAGCTCGCCGTTCAGGTCGGCAACGACCTCGCCGTGGCCGCCAAGACCCGCAACGCCCGTGTGGCCACCATTTACGGTGGCCGCGCCTACGAGTCCCAGATCGAGGAGCTCAAGCGCGGCGTGGAGGTTGTCGTGGGCACCCCCGGACGCTTGATCGACCTCAACCGCCAGCGCTACCTGGACCTGAGCCACGTGGGCATGGTCGTGTTGGACGAGGCGGACGAGATGCTGGACCTCGGGTTCCTCCCGGACGTCGAGAAGCTGCTCAGCGCGGTTCCCGAGGTGCGCCAGACCATGCTGTTCTCGGCCACCATGCCGGGTCCCGTGGTGGCCATGGCCCGCCGCTACATGACCCGCCCCATGCACATCCGTGCCGCCGCTCCGGACGAGGGCAGCACCAAGAAGGACATCCGCCAGGTCATCTACCGCGCCCACCACCTGGACAAGGACGAGGT
>NZ_JAUNPE010000181.1 GCF_030536815.1 Kocuria sp. | reverse complement strand
ACTCGCTGGTGGACTACAACCGTTCGGGCGTGCCGCTCATCGAGATCGTGACCAAGCCCATTGTGGGTGTTGGTTCGCGCGCTCCCGAGCTGGCTCGCGTGTACGTGGCGGCCATCCGCGAGATCGTGAAGAACTTGGGCATCTCCGACGCCCGCATGGAGCGCGGCAACGTGCGCTGTGACGCCAACGTGTCCCTGATGCCCAAGGGCACCACGGTGTTCGGTACGCGCTCGGAGACCAAAAACGTGAACTCCCTGCGCGCCGTCGAACGCGCGGTGCGTTTCGAGATCCAGCGCCACGCCGCCGTGCTGTCGGCGGGCGAGAAGATTGTTCAGGAAACCCGTCACTGGCACGAGGACACCCGGTCCACCACCTCTGGTCGTCCCAAGTCCGACGCCGATGATTACCGTTACTTCCCCGAACCGGACCTGGTCCCCGTGGTCACCACGGAAGCCTGGATCGAGGAATTGCGGGCCCAGCTGCCCGAGCCGCCGGCCCAGCGCCGCAAGCGTCTCAAGGCCGAGTGGGGTTACTCGGACGAAGAGTTCCGGGACGTCGTCAACGCCGGCGTCATGGACGAGATCGAGCAGACCATCGCGGCTGGTGCTTCCCCAGCCGTGGCCCGCAAGTGGTGGATGGGCGAGATCGCCCGTCTGGCTAAGCAAGCCGAGGTCGAGATCGTGGATCTGCCGGTGACCCCGGCCCACGTGGTCGAGGTCAACGCCCTGATCGATGAGGGCAAGATCAACGACAAGCTGGCCAAGAAGGTCATCGGTTTCGTGATCGAGGGCGAGGGCTCCCCATCCGAGATCGTCGACGCTCGCGGCCTTGCGGTCGTCTCCGACGACGGCGCCCTGACGGCCGCCGTGGACGACGCCATGGCCCAGATGCCGGACGTGGTCGAGAAGATCAAGGGCGGCAAGGTTCAGGCCGTAGGTGCGCTTATCGGCCCGGTCATGAAGGCAACCCGTGGTCAGGCAGACGCCGGCCGCGTGCGCCAGATCATCCTTGAGAAGCTGGGCGTGCAGGGCTAGCTTCCTCTGCCGCCGGTGTGGCTACGCCGGGCGAACCTCAAGTGAGGGTCGTGCAGATTCCGAGTCAGGAATCAGCACGACCCTCACTTCACGTCGGAGACCCTAATTATCCGTGGGGACGTCCTCGCTGACGAGCCATTCGCGCAGGCCGTTTTCGACCGCCGAGGGTGTGTTGACGATCTGTGCAATGCGCTCCCGGTTCTGCGTGTCCGCGGCGTCCGAGCGGCAGGTTCCGTTCGGCGAGTCCGACGCTGCCGAGCACCACGCGTACTGGCCGCCCTGGGTGTTCGAGCTGGGAGCCCAGGACAGATCGCTGACGTCCCAGTTGCCGTCCTCGGTTTTCGCGAACTGGAATCGTGCGATCAGGCCGTCATTGTTGTTCGGCATCATGGACGCGGTTTCCGTCACTGTATTGCCCACGCCGTAGACAATCCACGTTCCGTCATAGTTTTCAATGGGCTGCACGCTGTGGGATCCGTGTCCGTAGACGGCGTCGAAAGCACCGGAGTCTGCCAGGGCATGGGCGGTTCGTTGCTGAAAGTCGTCGGCCGTGTCCGTGTATTCGATGATCGAATGCATGGCTGCCACCACCACATCCGCGCCTTGCTCGCGGGCCTTTTCCGCCTGACTGGCGGCGTGGTCGATGTCAGCCTGGGCAACCTCCGGGTCCACGGTGGGGTCTTCGCCGTCCCGGAAGCGGTCAACCTGCCAATCATGGTCCGGCACTTTTTTGTTGAGACTGTTGGTGCCCGTCACGATCGCCACGGTGCCGGTTTCCGTATGGAGGAGCAGCGGTTCTTCTGACGCCCGCTGAGAATCGTAAGAGCCGGTGTGCTGCAAACCGGCCTCGTCCAAGGACGTCAACGTCCGATTGAGCCCCTCGGTCCCGTGGTCGACGGTGTGGTTGCTAGCTGTGGTGCACGCGTCATAACCAACCGACTTCACAGCGGTGAAAATTTCCGGGGGAACCTGGAAATCGGGGTAGTCCGCGTAAGGCCCGCCCTTTTCCGCTACGGGAGTCTCGGCATGACAGACGCCGATATCCGAGTTCTCCAGGTACGGGCGCTGCCCGGCCAGCAACGGCTCGAAATCAAAATGCTCACCGTCTCGGGCGGCAGGGTCCGTGCCGAAATTCTCCCACAACCCGTGGTGCAACAAGAGGTCGCCGGTCACAGTCATGGTGATGCAACTATCCTCCGGACACTCGGGGCCGGCTGCGGCGGCTGGCAATGTGAGGGAGGACTCGGCGGAAGTGGGCTCCGTGGACCCGGCCGCCGGGTCGTTCGTCTCCTGGGTTGTATCCGAACACCCCACCAGAGCGCCCGCGGTCAACGAAACCGCGGCTGCGAGAGTCAACATCCGTGTTGGCCGGGTATCCAGGAAGCTCATGGAACAGATGGTTTCACATCCAGAAGATGATCTGCATCACATTGAGAATGCGCCTGGACTCAATCGAGTGGATTTAAGTCATTAAAACCTGACGTATTTCATGAGATGCTCTTCACACGAAGAGTGCCAAAGGTTAGGCTATCCTAAATTTCGATAGCCACATAGAGAGCGAGGAAGCCATGGTCGAGCGAACGATTGGTGGCCAGTCTCAAGGTTCCAGCACCCACGATCGAGCAGTGGCACTGGCACATCGAATGCTTGCGGGAGCGGGGCGCGCGGCGCTGGTTGCCTACGGGCTCGAAGGGCAGCCCACGCTCGATGCCCTGGCGCACGGTATGACCGGCAGTGGCGACCTCATGGTGGCGACCACGGTGTTCTCCGGCTCCGATGACGCGGTTCTGCTCAACCCGGGCACGAGTATGGATGTTCGGATGGACATCACCAAGCTCTCCCCGGAACCTCGCGTGGAGATTCTCACGGCCAGCGCGCACATGCTCGGCCAGCTTGAATGGCTGGATACTGAGCGCGCCTCCGATGTGCTCGAGTACGAAGACGTGCCCGAAATGGTCAAGGCCGTAGCCAAGTCTCCCTTCGGAATGCTCGGCATCGTCCGGGTCTCGCGGGTTCTGCTGCACGACGGCGTGGGTGCCACGGCCATTTCGTTCGCGCACCTGGTCGAGCGGAATGACGACGTCGCTCTGGCCGGCTTGGGTGACATCGAGACCGTTGGTCTGGATGTTGCGTCCAGCCTGGATTCCGTTGATCTTGCCTCGCTGTGCGATGCCGTCAGCAACGGCTGGGTCGAAGCGCGTGTCCTGAGCGAGAAGCCCTCTGTCGGAGGTTGCTCCCACACCAAGAACCGAGAGTTCGTGGTGGATGTCGATGTCACAGGATTGACGGTCATGCGCAACGGCGCCGAGCGCACTCGTGTGTTCTTCGTGCCCTTCGACCGCGAGTCCGTGGTGGAGTGTGGTGGACTGTTTGCTCGCGTGGAATCCTTGCTCGGGACACGGGTGGGTGCACCCGAATAATTGATCGGGAGGCGTCCGCGGTTGCACAGTCTCGGGTTGCGCGCCTGGCGGGTCGCAGGATTAAAAAAACCGTGCCCGCGCGTTCGTGAAGAACGCGCGGGCACGGTTGTGTTCGGAAGTCAGTGATTACTCGGCTTCGTAGGACGCGCAGTTAGCGGTGTCGCCGGTCATCTCGATGGAGGACGCGGTGCACAGCAGGTCGGTGTTGTGCTTGCACTCGAGGCGCTGGCACGCGCCAACCTGGCCGTTAGCGGTGGGCAGGCCTCCGCGAGCGTCCAGGGAAATGAAAGTGGTGCAGGATGCGGTGGAGCCGCTGCCGCCCACGGTGATGGCGGGCGCGGAGCAGCCGTTGTCGTTATATGCGCACGCGGTGGCGGCGCAAGCGGAGACGGCGGTCAAAGTAGCCATGAT
>NZ_JAUNPE010000028.1 GCF_030536815.1 Kocuria sp. | reverse complement strand
GCGCGCGGCCTGCACGAGGCCGGGGTGAGTATCGTCTCGACCGGTTCCACGGCGCAGCGGATCTCCCAAGCGGGTGTGCCCGTCACCGAGGTCTCCGAGGTCACCGGGTTCCAGGAATGCCTGGACGGGCGCGTCAAGACCCTGCACCCGCGGGTGCACGCCGGGATCTTGGCTGATCGCCGCAAGCAGGAGCACACCGACCAGTTGGCGGAGCTCGGGATCGAGCCCTTCGACCTGGTGGTCGTGAACCTCTACCCGTTCGTCGACACCGTGCGTTCGGGTGCGGCCCAGGACGACGTGGTCGAGCAGATCGACATCGGCGGCCCGTCCATGGTGCGTGCCGCCGCCAAGAACCACGCGGCCGTATCCGTGGTGGTGGACCCCGCAAGCTACTCGGACGTGGTCGATGCCGCGCGGGGAGGCGGTTACGATCTCGCCGCTCGCCGCAAGTTGGCCGCGACCGCGTTCGCACACACGGCCGCCTACGACACCGCTGTGGCCACGTGGACCGCCCAACAATTCGACACCGACACGGACGCGAACTTCTGGCCGCCCTACGCCGGTCTGGCGTTCCAGCGCGCCGCGTCCCTGCGCTACGGCGAGAACCCCCACCAGAAGGCCGCGCTCTACGTCGACGACGCCGCCTCGCCGGGAATCGCACAGGCCGAGCAGCTGCACGGCAAGGCCATGTCCTACAACAACTTTGTGGACGCCGACGCCGCACTGCGCGCCGCTTACGACTACGACCAGCCGGCCGTGGCCGTGGTCAAGCACAACAACCCGTGCGGTGTGGCCGTGGCATCGGCGGACGCCGCGGACCCCATTGCCGATGCCCACCGCAAAGCTCACGCGTGCGACCCCCTGTCCGCCTACGGTGGTGTGGTGGCCGCGAACCGCACCGTGACGGCAGAGATGGCCGAGACCCTCAAGGGCATCTTCACGGAGGTCGTCGTGGCACCGGAGTTCGAACCCGCAGCCCTGGAGATCCTGCAGGCCAAGAAGAACATCCGCTTGCTCGAGCTCCCGGAGGGCTTCGGGCGTGACCCGCTGGAGTACCGTGCCGTGTCCGGCGGAGCCCTCTTCCAACAGGCCGATCGCCTGAACGCACCCGGTGACGACCCCGCCAGCTGGACCCTGGCCGCCGGTGAACCCGCCGACGAGCAGACCCTGGCCGACCTCGACTTCGCGTGGCGGTCGCTGCGCGCGGTGAAGTCCAACGCCATTCTGCTGGCCGATCACGGGGCGTCCGTGGGTATCGGCATGGGCCAGGTCAATCGCGTGGACTCCTGCAAACTGGCCGTCGAACGCGCCAACGCGCTCGCCGAGGACGGCACCCAGCGCGCCCGCGGCGCCGTGGCGGCGTCGGACGCGTTCTTCCCGTTCGCGGACGGCCTGCAGGTGCTGTTGGACGCCGAGGTGCGCGCGGTGGTCCAGCCGGGCGGATCCATCCGCGACGAAGAGGTTGTTGCCGCGGCGCAGGCGGCCGGTGTGACCATGTACTTCACCGGGGCGCGCCACTTCTTCCACTGAGGCACAGGTTGTCAGCTGAGCAGTCGGCTCGCCCGAGCCCGCCGGACCTCCAAGGCTCCTGGTACGCGGGTTATTGCTGACCGTTGATCGCGCGGTGTTCCCGGGACAGCTCGATGTAGTGTTCGGCGTTCTCACGCACGGCCGAGCGCTCCTCGGCGGTGAGTTCCCGGCGGACCCTCCCGGGAACACCGGCGACCAATGAACCCGGGGGCACCCGCGTGCCTTCCAGCACCACGGCACCGGCCGCAATGAGACTGCCGGTACCGACCACCGCGCCGTTGAGCACCGTGGCGTTCATCCCCACGAGCACTTCGTCCTCCAGGGTGCACCCGTGGACCACGGCGCCGTGGCCAACGCTCACGCGTTCGCCAATGGTGCAAGGATGACCGGGATCGGAATGGACGGACACATTGTCCTGGAGATTCGAATCCGCGCCCAGGCGCAACGGAGAACGGTCACCGCGCACCACGGCACCGTAGAAAACACCCGCTCCCTCGCCGATCTCCACGTCACCGATCAGGGTGGCGTTGGGCGCAATGAATGCGGTCCGGGCGATCTGCGGCTCATGGCCGTTGTAGGGGAGAAGGATGCGCGATACCGCACCGGCGGGTTCACTGTGTGTCATGGACCATATTTTATCCGCCGGCGCACACCGGATCAGTCGTTGTCGTTATCACCCGACACGGACTGGCGGCGGAGCCGGGCCAGGGCCTTTTCGGGTCGCCGGGACGCACGGTGTTTCAAGGACACGGAGATCTTCTGGCCACCCTTGAGCACGTACTCCGCGCCGTTCACGTGAATGGTCACGGGATCCGCCTTGGACGAGGTGCCCTCCAGCTCCAGGATGTCCTGGTCGATGGAGACCTCGATGACCTGTCCGCGGTAGAGCACCGTGAAATCCACGGCCTGCAACTCCCGGGGCAGCGTGGGGCGGAACTCCAACCAGTCCCCGCGCACGCGCAACCCGGCGTAGGCGCGGGTGATCACGTCCACGGAACCCGCCATGGCACCCAGGTGAATGCCCTCGCCGGTGGTGCCGCCCTGAGTGTCGTCCAGGTCGACCATGAGCGCGTCCTGGAACGAGCCCCAGGAACGATCCGGGTCCAGCCAAGCCAGAACCGCGGCGTTGACCACGCGGGACAAGGACGAGCCGTTGGACGATCGGGCAATGTAGTGATCGACCGTGCGCTGAACGGTGTCATGATCGATCGTGTACCCCATGCGCGCGAGCTCTTCGATGACACCTTCGGGGCCGAGCAGGTACACCAGCATGATGGTGTCCGCCTGCTTGGTCAGCTTGTAGTTGTTGGTGAGGTCGCCCTCGTTCTCCAACAGCAGGTCCAACCGGCCGATGTTGTGGTACTTGGTGCGATAGAAATCCCAGTCCAGCTCGGCCAACCCGTCGTAGCCCTCGAACTGCGAAATCGTGCCGTCGGCATTGAACGGAACGTACATGTTCTTGGCCATGTTCAACCAGGTCTGCACCTCCTGGCTGGAGATCTCGAAGCGGGATTCGAGTTCCTCGCGCTGGTGCTCGACCATGTCGTTGAAGATGTGGGCCGAGTGCCGGAACAACCACGAGGCCAACACGTTGGTGTAGGCGTTGTCCTTGAGGCCGCCGCCATGCTGGCCGGCGGGGCCGTCGTGGTATTCGTCCGGACCCATCACACCGGCAATGTGGTACTTGCCGTCGTGGGAGTCGTACTCGGCCAGGGAAGCGAACAAGCGGGTGATGCCAATGATCAATTCGGATCCGTGGCCGGAGAGCCAGTCGATGTCACCGGTGGACTCGTAGTACACCCACGCGTTGTACGCAATGGCAAGGCCAACGTGGAACTGACGCCAGGAGTTGTCCGGCAGCCAGCGGCGGGAATGGTGGTTGTAGAGCTCCGGCGGGGTTTCCTCGCTGCCGTCGGAGCCGGACTGCCACGGGAACGCCGTGCCGTACAAGCCGAACTCCTGGGCGCGGTGGCGTGCCATAGCCAGTCGCCGCCACCGGTAGGACAACAGCGACCGGGTCACGTGGGGGTGACGCATGTTCACCACGGGGAGGATGAACAACTCGTCCCAGAAGATGTGGCCGCGGTACCCCTCGCCGTGCAAACCGCGCGCCGGGACACCCGCATCGCGTAATAACAAATGGGGTGCCAGGGTCTGGGCGGTGTGGAACAGGTGGGCGCGCACGGCCAGCTGGGTGCCGCGGGATTCGGCCGTGTCCTCAGCGGCGTCCAGGGTGACCTCGTAGCGGTCCCACAACCTGGCCCACTCGATTTCATGCGAGGCCAGCAGTTTGCGCACACCGAAGGGGTTGCGGTCCAGCTCGCACAGCGCGCCTCCGCGGGGGGAGCTGATGGCGGCGTCGCGGCTGGTCACCACGGCCGTGGTGCTGTCAATGACCACGGGCCGGTCCGCGGAGACTTGGAGCAGGTGGCGGCGAAATTCAATGCCACCGGGACGCACCTCTCGGCGTTCGCTACTCGGGACGTCGCTCTCGACCCGGGTGCGCTGAGCCATGGCAATCTCGATCTTCGACTGGGTCGTGCGCACCAGGGAGAGCAAGGTTTCGTGCTCGTCCGGCAGGGTGGTGGATTCGAGCAACATCAGGTGGTGGGCGTTGAGTTCCTTGTACTCGGCCACGCCACTGTTGGTCACGGTGGGATCAATACCGGTTCGCACGTGGAGCCGGCCGGAGAAATTCCGGGGGATCAGCGTGGTTTCCTGCGCACCCAGGTGGCGGTAGCGCAGGGACACGAGTCGCCGCTGCACCACGTCGAGGCTGCGAGTCGTGCCGTCGGGGCTGGGCTCGTGATCGCTGAGCGTCAGCGTACGGGTCAACAGACCGCGCCTCAGGTCCAGGGCCACGTGTTCCTTGGAGGGGCGCATGCCGCCCTCGGACCACCATTCACCCTCCGCGAAGCGCAGGTCCAGGTGCAACCAGTTGGGGGTGTTGACCATGGACTCGTGCTCCGCGTCACGGCCGTTGAGGTTGCTCTGCACCCGATTGAACACACCGGCCAGGTAGGTGCCGGGGTAGTGGACGTCGTTCGCGGGAAATTCACTGGCGGCCCCGCGGACACCCATATAGCCGTTGGCCAGGGTCAACAGGGCCTCGCGACGGGGCTCGTTCGCGGGGTCGAAGCCTTCGAATGCGAGGGTCCACGGATCATCACGCAGTGCACCGAGGTCGAGTTCGCCGACATCGTTGAGCACCACGTGGGCGCCTGCGCGGTAGAGCCGATCGCGGGCGCTGTCACGGTTGATGCCCACGACCAATCCGAAGCCACCGGCCACACCGGCCTGTACTCCGGCCGCGGCATCTTCGACGACCACGGAGTTTTCCGCCGGGACGTTCAACAGACGGGCGCATTCCAGGAACGTGTCAGGTGCCGGCTTGCCGGGAAGGTTCTGCTGGGCGGCCATGTTGCCGTCCACGATCTCATCGAAGATCTCCGACAGACCCGCCGCGGCGAGGACCACGCCGCTGTTGCGGCTGGCGGTGACCAGACCCACGGGGACCCCGGCGGTCTGCAGGCGTTCGATGAGCTTCACGGTGCGCGGGAACACCCGGACACCGTGCTCCTTGAGCTCGGCATGGAAGAAACCGTCCTTGGTGGCGGCTTGCCCCTGCACGGTCCAGTCACCGGCCTGGGGTTCCTCGGCATTGCGGGCCTCGGGCAGCATGGCACCGCGGGCCGCGAGCAGCGCACGAACGCCGTCCTCGCGGCGTCGTCCGTCCACGTAGGTACGGTATTCACCCAGGACGTCAAAGGCAGAGCGGTCGATCTGGCCGCCGGGTTCCGCCGGCTGGAGGCGCTCATCTAGCAAAATGGCGTCAAAGAGTTGTTGCCACGCGCGGGCGTGCACGCTGGCCGTGTCCGTGACCACACCGTCCATGTCGAAGATGACGGCTGAGTAGCGGGTCCGCAGCACATCCACCGGGGCCGAAGGAGCGTGGTCCTCCGTGATCCGGGGCATGGAAGCGGTGAACGGGGCGGTGGGCAGAACGTTCACAGCGCAGTGTCTCCTTGACGGATCGGAGTCGATCCGAGCTGATGAATTGGGGGTCAGGAACGTGTTAAGGAAACACTCGTCACGGTTAAATAAAAAGTAGCCCGCAAACAGTGTGCTCCTCACGTCGGCGTGCTAGGCAACCTCTCAAGTCTACGAGCATCCCGCGATAGGTACCAGTGGGTATAACGTGGTTTCTTACACACATGTGCACCGCACTCAATGCGAACGGACCTCGGCGCTATGCTGGACGCGACCCCTCCCGCGCCAAAAGAAGGTGGAGCATGACGGAATCCCTGGGACAGTCAGTCACCAATCAGCCACTGTCGGAGGTGGACCCGGACGTATCACGGGCCATCGAGCAAGAATTGGGGCGGCAACGCTCCACGTTGGAAATGATCGCCTCCGAGAATTTCGCACCGCGCGCGGTCCTCGAGGCGCAGGGCTCCGTGCTCACCAACAAGTACGCCGAGGGTTATCCGGGCCGCCGCTATTACGGCGGTTGTGAATTCGTGGACGTGGTGGAGAATCTGGCTCGCGATCGCGCCACCCAGTTGTTCGGCGCCGAGCACGCCAACGTGCAGCCGCACTCGGGTGCCCAGGCCAACACCGCCGTGATGGCTGCGCTCATGCAGCCCGGCGACACCTTGATGGGACTGTCCCTGGCACACGGTGGTCACCTGACCCACGGAATGAAGATCAACGTGTCCGGCAAGCTCTACAACATTGCCGCGTACGAGGTGGATCCGGACAGCTACCGCATCGACATGGACAAGGTGCGCGAAACAGCACTCGAGGCCCGCCCCAAGGTCATCGTGGCTGGCTGGTCCGCGTACTCGCGGCAGTTGGACTTCGAAGCCTTCCGTGCCATCGCGGACGAGGTGGACGCCAAGCTGTGGGTCGACATGGCACACTTCGCCGGTCTGGTGGCCGCGGGACTGCACCCCAACCCCGTGCCCCACGCCCACGTGACCACCTCCACCGTGCACAAGACCCTGGCGGGTCCTCGTTCCGGCGTGATCCTGTCCACCGAGGAGTTCAAGAAGAAGATCGACTCCGCCGTGTTCCCGGGCCAGCAGGGCGGGCCGCTCATGCACGCGATCGCCGGCAAGGCTGTGGCGTTCAAGATCGCCGCGACCGAGGACTTCGCCGAGCGCCAGCGCCGCACCATTGAGGGCGCCCAGATCCTGGCCGAGCGCCTGAACGCCTCCGATGTTGCCGAGCACGGGGTGTCCGTGCTGACCGGCGGCACGGACGTGCACCTGGTTATCGTGGATCTGCGCAACTCCGAGTTGGACGGTAAGCAGGCCGAGGACCTGTTGCACCAGGCCGGCATCACCGTGAACCGCAACGCCGTTCCGTGGGACCCCCGCCCGCCCATGACCACGTCGGGTCTGCGCATCGGCACCCCCGCGCTGGCCACCCGCGGATTCGGTGCCCAGGAATTCGAGGAGGTCGCTGACATCATTGCCAGCGCCCTCAAGCCCGGCGCGGACATCGATGCACTGCGCGCCCGCGTGGACGCGTTGGCCGAGCAGTTCCCGCTGTACCCCGGCCTCGAGGAATGGTGAGTGTGACCGCACGGATCCTGGACGGGCGGGCCACCGCCACCGCCATCAAGTCCGAACTCGCCGACCGAGTGAAGGTGCTGACCGACAGGGGACACGTCCCGGGACTGGCTACCGTGCTGGTTGGTGACGACCCGGCGTCGCACTCCTACGTGACGGGCAAGCATCGCGACTGCGAGCAGGTGGGGATTTCCTCGATCCGCAAGGAACTGCCCGCGAACGTCTCGCAGGCCGATCTCGAGAAGGTCATTGACGAGCTGAACGAGGACCCCGCGTGCACCGGGTACATCGTGCAGTTGCCGCTGCCGGACCACATCAACACGAACGCGATTCTCGAACGCGTTGATCCGGCCAAGGACGCGGATGGGCTCCACCCCACCAACCTGGGGCGTCTGGTGCTCAACGTCAACGAGCCCATGACCTCACCCTTGCCGTGCACCCCCGCCGGTATTGTCGAACTGCTCGAACGCCACGGCGTGGAGCTCAAGGGCAAACACGTGGTGGTCGTGGGGCGCGGTGTGACCGTGGGCCGCCCGATCGGCCTGCTCCTGACCCGCCGCGAGATCAACGCGACGGTGACTTTGGCGCACACCGGCACGCAGAACCTGGGTGAGCTGTTGGCCCAGGCGGACGTGGTGGTGGCCGCAGCCGGCCGCCCGCACATGATCCGGGCCGAGCAGATCAAGGACGGCGCGGTGCTCCTGGACGTGGGGGTCTCGCGCGTCGAGGACCCCGAGACCGGTAAGAAGAAGCTGACCGGTGACATTGATCCCGCCGCTGCGCAGAAGGCCTCGTGGCTTTCCCCCAACCCCGGGGGAGTGGGACCGATGACCCGCGCCATGCTGCTGGTCAACGTGGTCGAGTCCTGCGAACGAGCCGAGGGCATCCTCACGTAGCGCAGTCCCGCCCACACGCAACGACGACGCCGCGCCGCCCACCCGGGCAGCGCGGCGTCGGTCTTGCTATTCGGTGGGGATCTGCTGGACGGGGTCCGTGGTGGTTCCGGGTGGTTTGGGGCGCTTGTGGTCCACCAACGCGATCACGAATGCGACCACCAGGACCCCCACGATGGCCAGGAAACTCGTGGTGAAGGCCGTGTCCCAGTCCGAACGGGCGAGCACGCCGAAGGCCACGGCGGTGATCACGGCGGTGCCGACCGCGGTGCCCACGCGCTGCCCGGTCTGCATCACGCCACCGGCGGCGCCGGCGAATCTGAGGGGCACCTCCGAAAAGCTCAGAGTCTGATTGGGCGGCATCACGGAACCCTGGCCCACGCCCACCAGGACGAGCGTGAGATACAGCCAGGCAATGTTCCAGTCGAAGTGCACCACGCCGTAGAGCACGCCAATGGTCGTCAGCAACCCCGTGACAGCGCAGGCAATACCGGCCAGGATGACTCGACGGCCGTAGCGGAGCACGCCACGCCCGGCCATCGGTGCCACCACCGCGGACATCAGAGCCGCGGGCAGGCTCAACATGCCGGCCTCGAATGCGGTGCGGCCCAGCCCCTGTTGCACATACATGGCCAGCACCACCCACACACTGGTCATGCCCAGGAAGTACACGGTGATCAGCGCCGTGCCGTAGCTGAAGCTGGCGATCCGGAACAGGTCCAGATCCACCATGGGCTCGCGGCCGCGGGTCTTGTAGCGCGCCTCCCACCGGGTCCAGAGGAACAACAGGAGGGCGCCCAACAGCAAGGACAGCCAGACGAGCGGACCAAGCCGGGATTCCACGAACGGGAACAGCAAGGCGAGGATCCCCAGACCGAACAAGACGACTCCCACGGGGTCCATGTCCACCCGGCCAGGCTTACGGTTCTGTCGCGGCAGCCACAGTGCGGCCAACACCAGGGCCACTGCGGCCGTGGGCACGTTGATGAGGAAAGTGGCCCGCCAGCCGGGGCCGTCTCCGAGGGCGCCGATCAGGAAGCCACCGAACGCGGGGCCAATGGCTACCGCAACGCCCACCACCGCACCGAGCATCCCGAAGGCCTTGGCGCGGGCGGGGCCGTGGAAGTACTGCTGGATCATCCCCACGCTCTGCGGATTGATCAACCCGGAACCCAACCCCTGAGCCACCCGCCCAATATTGAGCACGGTGGTGTTGGGCGCCAGCCCGCACACCAGAGACGCCAGGGCGAACACCACGATTCCCGCCATGAAGAGCTTGCGGCGGCCAAAGATGTCACCGGCGCGGCCACTCGCGACAAGCAGCACGCCGAAGGCCAGCGCAAAACCCGTGAGAACCCACTGCAGCGCGGACGAACTGGCGTGCAGATCGGCTTGGATCGCGGGTAGCGCGACGTTCACGATGGACACACTGACCAGCGCCATGAACAGGGGGACCAGGAGCACCCACAGGATCTTGCTGCGCTCGTGCGGGGTCAAGGGCGGGGGCGCTGGGGTCGGGTGGGAGCTGCTCACTCGATCCTTGATACCCCATAATCGCTGCGGAGACCACGGCCGGGTCGGTGGCTGAGACGAACGGGTACGCGCCACCGTTCGATTCGTGCGCGGGGGTGGTCTTTGAGACAATATGGCTCATGCAGCCGATTGGATCATCACAAGCCCAGTTCACGGTAGACCCGCAGACCGCCAAGCGCACTCGCGGTGCTTTCTGGGGCACCATCATTGGGCTGGCTGTCCTGGTGATCATTTTTGCCGTGGCTCTGCTGCAGGCGGCCAACACCAACTCGGTACTCGGGTGGATCCTGGCGGGTATCGCCCTGGGATGGCTCATGCTGGCGGTATGGGCGTTGTCCATGGTCCGTAAGGCGGCCCGGTACGGCCGTGACCAGGTCAAACAGGTGCAAGAGCAATTTGAAGCTCAACACGGTCGGGCACCGGTGGCCGGTGGTCAAGCCGGTTCGGGGCAGTCACTGCGCGACCAGAAACTTGCCCACGGCATGCAGGTCATCCTGGTGCAGTCCAAGGTGGTCAAGGAACAACTGGCCGAGACCGACCCGGATGCGGAGACGGTGCGCCGGGCCCTGGAAACCATCGACATGACCGCGGCCAACGGGCTCAACAGCCTCAAGGAATCGTCCAAGCCGGTCGACGGTACCGTGATCGACTGAACCACCCCTTCCACTCTTCTCTCGACGAGTTTTCCCACGCCGAGTTCTTCCACAGCGAGGTACTGATCTTTCATGGCTGATTCCGCGTCCACGATCCGCATTGCCACCGTCAACGTCAACGGCATCCGCGCCGCCTACCGCCGCGGCATGGCCGACTGGTTGCAAGGGCGCACCGTGGACCTGCTGTGCTTACAGGAAGTCCGCGCCCCGGACAGGATCACCCGTGACCTGCTCGATGAGGACATCTGGCACATCCACCACGCGGAAGCGTCCGCCAAGGGACGCGCCGGTGTCGCCATCGCCACGCGCCGCGACGCATTCGACGGATCCCTGCTGCCCGTGGCCACACGCGGCGGGATCGGCGACGCGTACTTTGCCGACTCCGGTCGCTGGGTCGAGAACGACATCACGCTGCCCAACGGTGAAACCCTGACCCTGGTATCCGCTTACGTTCACTCCGGGGAGGTGGACACCCCGCGCCAGGTGGACAAGTACAAGTTCCTGGACCTCATGATCGAGCGGCTCCCGGCGCTGGCCACGCACAGCGACCACGCGCTGATCGTGGGAGACCTCAACGTGGGTCACACGGAACTGGACATCAAGAATTGGAAGGGCAACGTCAAGAACGCGGGTTTCCTCCCCGAGGAGCGCGCCTACTTCGATCGTTTCTTCGGCGACCTCGGGTACGTGGACGTGGCTCGTTCCCTGGCCGGTGAGGTGCCCGGCCCGTACACATGGTGGTCCTACCGGGGTAAGGCTTTCGACACGGACGCCGGCTGGCGCATCGACTACCACATGGCCACCCCGGCGCTCGCGGATCGGGCGCGGTCGGCCACGGTGGACCGTGCCGCGAGCTACGACACGCGGTTCTCGGACCACGCGCCGCTCGTGGTCGACTACACCTTCGACTGATTCGCCATTCCCCGACGACGACGCCGCTCGGTGACCTCGGCCGCGGGCCCGGCCGAGCGGCGCGGTCACCCGTGACACACAATGATTCGCACTAGGTGAAAGAAGTAACACTCGTGAACGAGCAGACCACCCCAGTATCCACCAAGCCCCGTGTGGTGTCCGGCGTACAGCCCTCGGCGGACTCCCTGCACCTGGGTAATTACGTGGGAGCGCTGCGCAACTGGGTGTCCATGCAGGACGACAACGACTGCGTGTTCTTCGTGGCGGATCTGCACTCGATCACCGCGGGGCAGGACCCGGCCACCATGGCCGAACGCACCCGCGTGACCGCCGCGCAGTACATTGCGGCCGGTATCGACCCCGAACGCTCCACGCTGCTGATCCAGTCCCAGGTACCCGAACACACTCAGCTCGCGTGGGTACTCAACTGCATCACCGGCTACGGCGAGGCCGCCCGGATGACCCAGTTTAAGGACAAATCTTTGAAGCAGGGCGCGGACAACACCACGGTGGGCCTGTTCACCTACCCGGTCCTGATGGCCGCGGACATTTTGATCTACCAGGCCAACCAGGTCCCCGTGGGCGAGGATCAGCGCCAGCACCTGGAGCTCACACGCAACCTGGCGCAGCGCTTCAATGCGCGTTTCGGGGAAACTTTTGTGGTGCCCGACGCCAGGATCCTGACCAACTCGGCCAAGGTGTACGACCTGCAGAACCCCACGGCCAAGATGTCCAAGTCGGCCGCATCCGAGAACGGCTTGATCCGTCTGCTGGACCCGGCCAAGAAGAACGCCAAGAAGATCAAATCGGCCGTGACCGATGACGGCAACGTGATCCGTTTCGACCGTGCGGCGCAACCGGGTATCGCCAACCTGCTGACCATTTACTCATCGCTGACCGGCGAGCCGATCGAGTCCATCGTGGAACAGTTCGAGGGCAAGATGTACGGCCACCTGAAGGTTGGTCTGGCGGAGGTCGTCACCGACACCCTCGACCCCATTCAGCAGCGCGCCCAGCAACTGCTGGACGACCCGGCCGAGCTGGATCGGCTGCTGGCACGCGGCGCGGAGAAGGCGCGGGAGGTAACGGGCGAAACCCTCAAGGCGGTCTACGACCGCATGGGCTTCCTCCCGGGTGTGCGATCGCAAGGCGGCCTCGACTAGGCTGAAACTCGCGTGAGGCGAGGAGGCCCAGTGAAAAACCAACACAGTTCACCCACGGTCAAACCGGGGCAGGTCTACGCGGGTGTGGTCATCGAGTTGCCCGAACCCATGGGCAAGGAGCTCCAGGATTGGCGCGCTTCATTCGGTGATCCCGTGGCCGGAAGTGTGCCCGCGCACATCACGCTCATGATCGCGGCGCGGGAAGACCGCTGGGACGAGCTGGTGGCCCATGTGCGGGCCGTGGTCACGGGGTGGAAGCCCTTTCACGTGGAGATCAACGGCACCGGGACCTTCCGGCCCGTGACACCCGTGGTGTTCCTACGCATCGACAAGGGGTACCAGGACTGCGTGGCCCTGCACAGTCGCCTCAACCAGGCCGAACTGATTTCCGCCTCACCCTTTGAATTCCACCCGCACGTGACCCTGGCCCACGCCGTCCCGGATGAGCATCTGGACCGCGCCCAGCAGATGCTGCGAACCTACCGGGCCTCCTTCCTGGTGGATCACATCGATCTGTACGAGGGCGACGAGAACGGCCAATGGCACGTGCGTGAACGCATTGCATTCGCCGGCGATGACCGTCCCTGACAACACCCCGCCGCCAGTGGTCCCAGCGATCACCGACCGGCGTGGACTGACCGCGGAGTATCAAAGACTCGCTCGGGTCCGGAAGCAACTCGCCAGTGAAGGCGCTCCGCTGGGCAAGCGGTTGGGCACTTTCTTGGGGTGGGCGTTCGCGCGGCTGATGGCCCTTTTCCCCGCGCGCATCATCACGCACTACATGTTTCACGGCGGCCCGCTCATGGCTGCGGGCCTGGCCTACCAGCTGTTGTTCGCCTCCACGGCTCTTTTGGTCATTGGCTTCTCACTCCTGGGCATGATCCTGGGCTCCGACTCGGCCCTGCAGCAATCCCTTGTCCAGGGCATTGGACAGGCGGTCCCCGGCCTGTTGGACGTGGGTGACGGCCGCGGGGGAGTGATCCCGTTGGCACTGCTGGAAAACACGGCGCCGTTCACCGTGGCCTCCGGTATCGCCTCGGGTGTCTTGGTCTTCACCGCCTGGCGGTGGATCGCCGGGATCCGCCTGGCCACGCGTCGCATGTTCGAGTTGCCCCCGGCACCGGGAATGCCCATTGCCGCGGTGCCCCGGGATCTGGCGTGGCTCGCGGTCATCGGGATCCTCCTGCTCTCGTCCGCAGCCATCAGCGTGTTCGCCTCGGGCGCCGTGGAGACGGTGACGCGCTGGCTCGAGGACAGCGGATGGATCGAACCGCAAGCGTGGCTGGACGGCGGACTCAACGTGCTGTTCGCCGTCGTGGCGGGTTTCGTGGTGGATCTGCTCATGAGTTTCGCGCTGGTCCGTGGAGTCTCGCAGCTCAAGCTGCACCGTAAGGCGCTGTTGATCACGGTTCTGGTGGGCGCGATCGGTTCTCAGCTGCTGCGCTTCGCGGGCGGCGAGATCATTGCGCGAACCACGAATAATCCTTATCTTTTCTCCTTCGCGGTGCTGGTGGGCGTGCTGCTGTGGTTCAACCTCTACGGCCAAATCCTGCTGTTCGCGGCGGCCTCGGGTGCCGTGGTGCAGGCCGATATCCGCGGCGCGCGAGCACAACCCGAACGGGAGTCGCGCGCGGTGACCGTGGTGGCGGCGTCGTCCCTGCCCACCGCTTCGCGGGGGCATAAACCCTACGGGTCGGTAACGGCCAACGGCGAGGTCCCCGAGGACCGAGGACGTCCTGCGGATCGGGACGGCAGCACCGCGATCCGCCCTGGTTCGTAACGGTCATCCGCGCCGGGAAGCTCCCGGGACAATTCTCGGAACAGGAACCCGCACGGAAAAGTGGCCCGGATCCATTCGGATCCGGGCCACTTCACTGACCGCTGGTCACAGGGCGCTGGAGAAGACCGCCTTCTTGACCTCGGCAATGGCCTTGGTCACCTGAATGCCACGGGGGCACGCCTCGGTGCAGTTGAAGGTGGTGCGGCAACGCCACACACCCTCCTTGTCATTGAGGATTTCCAGTCGCATGTCGCCGGCCTGGTCGCGCGAATCGAAAATGAAGCGGTGCGCGTTCACGATCGCTGCGGGGCCGAAGTACTGGCCGTCGGTCCAGAAAATCGGGCACGACGAGGTGCACGCCGCGCACAGGATGCACTTGGTGGTGTCATCGAAACGCTCGCGGTC
This sequence comes from Kocuria sp., assembly GCF_030536815.1. Lineage (GTDB taxonomy): Bacteria > Actinomycetota > Actinomycetes > Actinomycetales > Micrococcaceae > Kocuria > Kocuria gwangalliensis. Next base: position 8,597 of record NZ_JAUNPE010000028.1, on the reverse strand, counting down.
CTCCTGGGACTGGTAGCGCTCGTACGTGGGGTCGTGGTCGTCGTTCACCAGGAACGGCATGATCTCACGGTAGGACTGGAAGAAGGGTTCCATGTCCACGATGAGGTCCTTTTCGCACGGAAGGCCCTTGATGGGCTCCACCAGGATCGGCTTGTCCAGATCCAGGTCCTTCAACAAGGTCTTGCAGGCGAGGCGATTGCGGCCGTTGATGCGCATGGCATCGGAACCGCACACGCCGTGAGCGCACGAACGGCGGAAGGACAGCGAACCGTCCAGCTCCCACTTGACCTTGTGCAAGGCATCCAACACGCGGTCGGTGCCGTACATGGTCAACTGCCATTCGTCCCAGCGGGCATCCTCGCCGAACTCGGGGTCGTAGCGACGCACCTTGAGGGTGACATCGTAGGTGGGGATCGCTTCAGCGGATGAATCCTGCTGAACGTCCTGGTTCTCGTTCTCGGTTACTGCAGTGGACATTAGTACTTACGCTCCATCGGCTCGTAACGGGTAAAGATCACGGGCTTGGTCTCCTGACGGATACCGGCCGTGGACGAGGACGGGTCTTCGTAGACCATGGAGTGAACCATGAAGTTCTCATCGTCTCGGTCCGGGAAGTCCTCGCGGAAGTGACCGCCGCGCGATTCCTGGCGGTGCAGGGCGGCCACGGACATGACCTTGGCCAGCTGCAGCAGGAAGCCCAGCTCCACGGCTTCCAGCAGGTCCAGGTTGAAACGCTTGCCCTGGTCCTGGATGGAGATGTTGGCGTAGCGCTCCTCCAGCGCGGCAATGTCCGAAAGGCACTGCTCGATGGTGTCAGCGGTACGGAACACCTGCATGTTCAAATCCATGGTGTCCTGCAGCTCCTTGCGGATGGCGCCGACCTTTTCGCTGCCCTGTCCGCTGCGCGCGTTGTTCAACAGGGCCTCGGTGCGCTCGGTGGCGTCATCGGGGATCGGCAGGAACTCGGCGTCACGAGCGTACTCCGCGGCGTAGATGCCGGAACGCTTACCGAACACGTTGATGTCCAGCAGCGAGTTGGTGCCCAGGCGGTTGGAGCCGTGCACGGACACGCAGGCCACTTCGCCGGCCGCGTAGAGACCGGGGACGGTGGTTTCGGAGTCCTGGAAAACCTTGCCCGTGATGTCCGTGGGGATACCACCCATGCAGTAGTGCGCGGTGGGGAACACGGGTACGGGTTCGGTGTAGGGCTCGACACCCAGGTACGTGCGAGCGAACTCGGTGATGTCCGGGAGCTTGGCGTCGATGTGCGCCGGCTCCAGGTGGGTGAGGTCCAACAGCACGTAATCCTTGTGGGGACCGCAACCGCGACCCTCGCGAACCTCGTTGGCCATGGAACGAGCCACGATGTCACGGGGTGCGAGGTCCTTGATGGTGGGGGCGTAACGCTCCATGAAGCGTTCACCCTCCGAGTTACGCAGGATGCCGCCCTCACCGCGGGCCGCCTCGGACACCAGAATACCCAGACCGGCCAAGCCGGTCGGGTGGAACTGGACGAACTCCATGTCTTCGAGGGGCAGGCCGGCGCGGAACGCGATGGCCATGCCGTCACCGGTCAGGGTGTGGGCGTTGGACGTGGTCTTGAAGACCTTACCGGCACCGCCGGAAGCAAAGATCACGGATTTGGCCTGGAACACGTGAAGTTCACCGGTGGCCAGGTCGTAGGAGACGACACCCGCGGGGCGGCGCCCCTCCGGGGTGTCTACCATGATGAGGTCGAGCACGTAGTACTCGTTGTAGAACTCCACGTTGTGCTTGATGCAGTTCTGGTACAGCGTCTGCAAAATCATGTGACCGGTGCGATCTGCGGCGTAGCACGCGCGGCGCACGGGGTTCTTACCGTGGTCGCGGGTGTGACCGCCGAAGCGACGCTGGTCGATCTTGCCCTCGGGCGTGCGGTTGAACGGCAAGCCCATCTTTTCGAGGTCGAGAACCGCGTCAATGGCCTCCTTGGCCATGACCTCGGCGGCGTCCTGATCGACCAGGTAGTCACCACCCTTGACGGTGTCGAACGTGTGCCATTCCCAGTTGTCTTCTTCGACATTGGCCAGCGCCGCGCACATGCCACCCTGGGCTGCGCCGGTGTGTGACCGGGTGGGGTAGAGCTTGGTCAGTACGGCAGTGCGGGCGCGCTGGCCGGATTCAATGGCGGCGCGCATGCCGGCGCCACCGGCGCCGACGATAACCACATCGTACTTGTGAACCTGCATACCAGATGCTCTTTCTATGTGGATGAATGAGGTGAGTGAACGTGCCCGTTCCGGGCGATCAACGAATTAGGCGGCGAAGCCGAAAGGCTCCGCCGCCCGATTCATCACGCGGCGGGGCAGAAGGAAGCCAACAGCTCCGGATCGGCGCTGGCCGGGCAGGGGTCGAAGGTGAAGATCACCAGGGTGCCCAGCAGGACGACGAATCCCGACGAGAGGAACAGCAAAACCTTCAGCCAGAAACGGGTGCCACTACGCTCGGCGTAATCGTCAATGATGGTGCGAATACCGTTGGTGCCGTGGAGCATGGCCAGCCAGAGCATGACCAGGTCCCAGACCTGCCAGAACGGGTTGGCCCACTTACCACCCACGAAACCGAAGTCGATGGCGTGGACGCCGTCGCCGACCATCAGGTTCACGAACAGGTGACCGAACACCAGTACGACCAGCACAATGCCGGACAAGCGCATGAACAGCCAGGCGAGCATCTCGAAGTTGCTGCGGGAGGCACCGGAACGGTTGTACTTGACACCGTTCACCTCGAGGTCCCGGCTACGGGGGACCTGGATTTTGGTCTTGAGAGGTGTGCTCACGGAATCAGCCTCCGAATACGATCGACAGGTGGCGGATGAGGAACGGAATCATGACGATGACCCACAGGGCGATGACGCCCCAGAGCAGGCCCTTTTGATTCTTGGTGCCGCCCTTCCAGAAGTCGATCAGGATGATCCGCAGGCCGTTGAAGGCGTGATAAACGATGGCTGCTACGAGCCCCGCTTCGCCGAGGCCCATGATGGGGTTCTTGTACGTTGCCATCACCGCGTTGTAGGCCTCGGGGGATACCCGGACCAACGCGGTGTCGAGGACGTGGACCAACAAGAAGAAGAAAATGGCCACGCCGGTAATACGGTGAGCTACCCAAGACCACATGCCGTACTGGCCGCGGTAAAGGGTGCCCCTGGTTGAGTTCGCCACGGAATAACCTCCCTGTGTCGCTCGTCGTCGTGCGCACTGGTTGCAGAAAAAACGGGATTAGCGCTGCTGCACGGCTTAAGCGGAGCCCTGGCTGGCCCTGTCATGGATGATGCGCTATTTCGATTCAAAGATACCAGCCTGCAGGGCAGTTCCTGACAACGTGTCGCTATCTGTATCGAGCAGAAAAACCCCGCAATTACGCCATGGATGTGTGCCTAAATTAACCGTTTTGCCCCGTGGGGATGGTCCAGGCCACACCGCGGATCCCGGGGGCGAGAGCAGTTGTCCGCGAGTGCTCCGGGGGAGCCGTAAACTGGCGCTCGTGACTTCGCCATTGCAACGTTTCCATCCGTTCATCCCCGCCGGTGGAGTGGGGTCGCGATTGTGGCCGCTCTCACGGGCGGATGCGCCCAAGTTCCTTCTGGATCTCACCGGTTCCGGGTCCTCATTGTTACGGGCGACCTATGATCGACTCGCCGGACTGTCTGCCGGGCCCGTGATGGTCGTGACCGGGCGAAGCCACGCCGGTGCTGTGCAAGAACAACTGCCCGAGCTCACCGGCGATGACCTGGTGCTCGAGCCGTCTCCCAAGGACTCTGCAGCGGCCATCGGTCTGGCGTGCACACTGATCGCGCGCCGCGATCCGGAGGCCATCATTGGTTCGTTCGCAGCAGATCACGTGGTGGAGCCGGCCGAGACGTTCCAGGGGGTCGTACGGGAGGCCGTGGAGGCCGCCGCAACCGGCCGCATCGTGACCATAGGCATCACGCCGTCCTCGCCGGCCACCGGTTTCGGCTATATCAAGGCGGGGGAGTCCCTCGGTCTGGAGCGGGCACCGCACGCACTCACCGTGGAGCAGTTCGTGGAGAAGCCGGACATGGAGACGGCGCGGCAATACGTGGCCAGCGGTAACTACACGTGGAACGCGGGCATGTTCGTGGCCCCGGTCGGGCTCATGCTGCACTACCTCAGGCACAGCGAACCGGAACTCGCGGACGGCTTGGACGTCATTGCCGATGCCTGGGACACGGACCGCCGCGACGCCGTGGTGGACGAGGTGTGGCCCACCCTGACCAAAACGGCCATTGACTACGCGGTGGCCGAACCCGCTGCAGCCGCCGGCGACGTCGCCATGGTGCCCGGGGATTTCACGTGGGAGGACGTCGGGGACTTCGCCGCGATCAACAGGCTGAACCAGGTGGACCCAGGCGGCGATTCTGACGTCGCAATCCTTGGCAAGAACAACCGAGTGCTCTCGGATGAGTCGTCGGGCATCGTGGTTTCGGACACCGGCCGTTTGATTGCATTGATCGGTGTGCAGGACATTGTGGTGGTGGACACCCCTGATGCCCTCCTGGTCACGACCGCCGAACACGCCCAGCGCGTCAAGGACGCGGTGAACTCGCTCAAGAAGAATGGCGACACGGACGTCCTGTAGTGCGTGCTGCGGTGCTCGGCGCTGCTCAACCCAGATCGGGCCGTGCAGCGGTACGCTGAAACCCATGTTGGATCTTCCGCTGCCGTCCGCAGATGACATTGGGCTCCCCCCGGCCATTGGGCCGCTGCTCTCGCATTACCTTCCGGGGTTGATTGCGTTCCGGCGTGACATCCACAAGCACCCCGAGCTGTCCTACGAGGAGTACCGGACCACGGATCGGATCGTCACGGCACTGGAGGCAGTGGGGTTGAACCCGGTGCGGTTCTCGGCCACCGGTTGTTACGTGGACGTGGGGCGCGGCCCCGTGATGGTGGGCTTGCGCGCGGACATCGATGCGCTACCGATTCAGGAGAACACCGGGCTCTCGTACGCGTCCGTCAACGAGGGCGTCATGCATGCGTGCGGCCACGATCTGCACACGACGATCATGGTGGGCGTGGCCCAGGTGTTGTCGGATCTTCACCGTTCCTCCCCGTTCGCGGGAACCGTGCGCGTGGTGTTCCAACCCGCGGAGGAAAAGCTCCCCGGCGGTGCGTTGACCATCATTGAGCAAAATGTGCTGGACGGGGTGCCGCGGATGTTTGCGCTGCACTGCGAACCCAAGGTTGATGTGGGCCACGTCGGGACGCGCATCGGTGCCATCACCTCGGCCTCGGACACCGTGCGGATCGAACTCTCCGGCCGCGGTGGTCACACCTCGCGCCCGCACCTGACCGAGGATCTCGTGTACGCCATGAGCCAGATCGCCGTGAACGTTCCGGCCGTGCTGTCGCGTCGCATAGACGTTCGCTCGGGCGTGGCCGTGGTGTGGGGACAGTTCCACGCGGGGGTGGCCCCCAATGCGATCCCGGTGTCCGGTTTCATGGCCGGGACCATGCGCTGCCTCGATGCCGAGGCCTGGCATCAAGCGGGCGGCCTGCTGGACGAGGTGGTGGAACAGGTGGCCGCCCCGTACGGCGTGACGGTGGACCTCGAACACATCCGCGGTGTGCCTCCGGTGGTCAACGGGGAAACGGAAACCACGTTGCTGGAAATCGCTGCCCGGGCGGAGCTCGGTGAGGACAGCGTGATGCTCGTGGAGCAGTCCATGGGCGGCGAGGACTTCGCGTGGTTCCTGCAGCACGTTCCCGGGGCCATGATGCGCCTGGGCACCCGGGCCCCGGGCGGGCCCACCTATGATCTGCACCAGTCCGATTACGCTCCGCAGGAAGAGGCCATCAACTGCGGAGTCCAAGTGATGGCCTCCACCGCGTTGCGCGCCATTCGCCTGCGCGTGCGAGAACTCCACGACACAGCGAACTCGACTCCCGTCGAGTGATCCCGTGGCTACACTGAGACTCTCTAAAGTTTCCGGGGAGTAACTTTTGTGGCCTCCCCACCCGAAGAGCACCTTCTCTCGTATCACCGGAGGACAATGATGACCCCTCGTTACTCGCGCGCATTGAGCGCCATAGCACTGACCGGCGCGGCCGGACTGGTTCTCGCCGGCTGCGGTGCCGCACCCGAGGAATCCAGCGGCGGAGAATCCGAAGCCCAGGATTTCAAGGGCTGCATTGTTTCCGACGACGGCGGCTTCCAGGATCGTTCGTTCAACCAGGCGTCCTACGAGGGCCTCAAGGCGGTCGAGGAGAAGCGGCAGATCCAGGTGAAAGAGGCCGAGTCCCAGGCCGAAACCGAGTTCGAACCGAATTTGACCTCCATGGCACAGGAGGGTTGTGACCTCACCGTGTCCGTGGGCTTCCTGCTGGCCGACACCACCAAGAAGGTGGCCGAGGCGAACCCAGACAAGCACTTTGCCATCGTGGATGACCAGTCCATTAAGGCCGACAACGTCAAGCCCATTGTCTACAACACGGCCGAGGCCGCGTTCCTGGCCGGTTACCTGGCCGCGGGCGCGTCCGAAACCGGTAAGGTCGCGACCTACGGCGGCATGGACATCCCCACCGTGACCGTGTTCATGGACGGGTTCGCGGACGGGGTGGACTACTACAACGAGCAGAAGAACGAGGACGTGGAGGTGCTGGGCTGGAACAAGGAGTCTCAGAACGGAACGTTCTTGACCTCGTTCCAGGATTCCTCGCGCGCCAAGACCGTCACCCAGAACCTCATAGGGGACGGCGCGGACGTGGTGCTTCCCGTGGCGGGTCAGGCTGCCCAGGGCACCGTGGACGCCGTGACCGAGGCGAACAACGGAGGCGACAACGTGCGCCTGATCTGGCCCGACACCGACGGATACGAGACCCTGGACACCGGCAAGGAATTCGTCCTCACGTCCGTGCTCAAGGAAATGTCCACCTCCGTGGAGGACGTGGTCGACCAGGCGGTCGACGGCAACTTCGACAATGGTCTGTACGTGGGCACCCTGGCCAACGAAGGTGTGGGCCTGGCCCCGTACCACGATCAGCAGGACTCGGTGGACGAAGAGCTCGACAAGGAGGTCCAGCAGCTGAAGCAGGACATCATTGACGGCAAGGTCAAGGTCGAATCCGAGAACGCGCCCAAGGCGTAAGTAGTCACCCCCCGACCAGGAGTGAATCTGTGAAGTTAGAGCTGCGTGACATCACCAAGAAGTTCGGCGGTTTCACGGCCAACCAAAGTGTCAATCTGACCGTTGAACCGCATCAGATCCACTGCCTGCTCGGGGAGAACGGCGCGGGCAAGTCCACCCTCATGAATGTGCTGTACGGGTTGTACGAACCAACCTCCGGCAGCATCGAGATCGACGGTGAACCCGTGTCGTTCTCCGGTCCCGGTGAGGCCATGGCCGCCGGGATCGGCATGGTGCACCAGCACTTCATGCTCGTACCGGTGTTCACCGTGGCCGAGAACGTGGCTCTCGGTAAAGAGGCCACCAAGGGCGTAGGGCTGGATCTGAACTCCACCCGCCGCAAGATCCGTGAGATTTCCGAACGCTATGGGTTCCAGGTGGACCCGGACGCGATCGTCGAGGATCTTCCCGTGGGCGTGCAGCAGCGCGTGGAAATCATCAAAGCCCTCGTGCGCGACGCGGAGGTGCTCATTCTCGATGAGCCCACCGCGGTGCTCACACCCAAGGAAACCGACGAGCTGCTCAACATCATGCGGCAGCTGCGCGAGCACGGCACCTCCATTGTGTTCATTTCCCACAAACTGCGCGAGGTCAAAGCCGTCTCGGACGTGATCACCGTGATCCGCCGCGGGAAGGTCGAAGGACAAGTGGGTCCCGAGACGTCCACCGACGAACTCGCGGCTCTGATGGTCGGACGCGACGTCTCCCTGACCGTGGACAAGGAACCCGCCCACGCCATCGGCTCCGCCCTTGAGGTCACCGACCTGACCGTGGTGGGGGAGAACGGCGTGGTGCTGGTCGACAACGTGTCCTTCACCGTGGCGCCGGGTGAGATCCTGGCCGTGGCGGGTGTGCAGGGCAACGGCCAGACGGAGTTGACCGAGGCCCTTGTGGGGTTGGCCGATCACGTGTCCGGTTCCATTAAACTTGAGGGCCAAGAACTGGCCGGGCGCGGAGTGCGCGAGGTGCTGTCCTCCGGCGTGGGATTCGTACCCGAAGACCGCTCGTCCGAGGGGCTCGTGGGTCCGTTCACCGTCTCCGAGAATCTCATCCTGGACCGCTACAAGGACCGTGCATTCACGTCGGGGCCCTCACTGAAGCTCGGTGCGATGCGCGATAATGCGCAGCAGGCCGTGGACAGCTACGACATCCGTGCCGGTTCGGTGGATTCGCCCGTGTCCACGCTGTCCGGCGGTAACCAGCAGAAAGTGGTGCTCGCCCGCGAGCTCTCCCGCCCCCTGAAACTGTTCGTCGCCTCCCAACCCACGCGCGGTGTGGACGTGGGATCCATTGAGTTCATCCACAAACGCATCGTGGCCGAACGCGACAAGGGTGTGCCCGTGATCATCGTGTCCACCGAACTGGACGAGGTGTACGCGCTCGCGGACCGGATCGCCGTGTTCTTCCACGG
>NZ_JAUNPE010000027.1 GCF_030536815.1 Kocuria sp. | reverse complement strand
CTCTTCCTGAACCAACCACCGAGCCCTTCCGGCGGTGTCGTGTCGTGAACCAAGTGCTTCCCTTGCGCCGTATTTTGGCGCCCGCCCAGTTGTGGACGGGGAATCGGGGCCGATCCCCGGCTTCGTGCGCACCGAGAAACTGGCGGTAGAGTCGAATTGTGACTACCTCAACTGGCTCCCCATCAAGCATGCACTGGCCGAACCTCCTGACCTCACTGTCGCGTGGTCAGGATCTCACCTGGCGCGAGTCCTACTGGGCCATGGACACCATCATGAACGGTGAAGTGTCTGATGCAGTCATCGCGGGGTTCCTCATGGCCTTGCGCACCAAGGGTGAGACGGTCGATGAACTCAACGGTCTCGCGGACGCAATGGTCGAGCACGCGCGCGCCGTGAATGTCCCCGCGCCCGCACTGGACATCGTGGGTACCGGGGGAGACCGGTTGTCGAGCGTCAACATCTCCACCATGTCGGCGCTGGTCTGCGCCGGCGCCGGGGTGCGCGTCGTGAAGCACGGTAACAGGGCTTCGTCGTCGAAATCGGGGTCCGCCGACGTTCTCGAGGCCCTGGGAGTGCACCTGGACATGCCCGTGGACAAGGTGGAGAAGGCGGCATCGGACGTGGGCATCACATTCCTTTTTGCGCAGACGTTCCACCCCTCCATGCGTTTCGCCGCGATCGCGCGCAAGGCACTCGGGGTGGCCACCGCGTTCAATTTCCTGGGGCCGATCACCAACCCGGCCAAGGTCAAGGCATCCGCGATCGGCGTGGCCGATGCCGCCCTCGCACCCCTGATGGCCGGTGTCTTCCAGAATCGCGGCGATCGCGCGCTGGTTTTCCGTGGCGGGGACGGCTTGGACGAATTGACCGTCACGGCGCCGTCGGACGTGTGGGAAGTTCGTGACGGCCAGATCACGCAGCACTCGCTTGAACCGCTGGATTTCGACATGCCGCGAGCAACTATTGAGGATCTCCGGGGTCAGGACGCCCAATACAACGCGGGGGTCGTGCGCGACATCCTCGGCGGTTCTCGCGGCCACATTCGTAATGCGGTGTTGCTGAACTCCGCCGCCGGTCTGATGGCCGTGGACGAGAGCGCCCACGGGCAGTTCCAGGATCGTTTCGGCACCGCTATTGCACGCGCGGCCCAGTCAATCGACTCCGGTGCGGCCCAGGACGTGCTGGATCGCTGGGTGCGGTACGCGGCGTCGGCCTAGTCTCGACGCTTGATCCACCAACGACGACGCCGCTCGCCCGGGTTCGTCCCGGGGAGCGGCGTTGGTCGTGGTCGTGGCCGCGGACGGTGTCGGTTAGTCGATGCCCAGTGAAAAAGCGGCGTCCAGATCATGCTCACTGTAGGCGCGGAAGGCGATGTTCGTGTTGGTCGAGACCACACCCTTCACCTTGGACATCTGGTCTGCGATGACGTCTGCCAGTCGCTCGTGTTCGCGCACCCGCACCATGGCGATCAGGTCCCAGTCACCGGTCACGGAGTAGACCTCGGTGATGCCCTTGATGTTGGAGATGTCATGGGCTACCTCCGGGATGCGGTCCGCGGTGGTCTTGATCAACACAATTGCAGTGAGCATGTGAATCCTTTCTCGACGTCTGTCATCAGCCTAACGATTCAGGCGGGCCCGGCTGATCAGTCGGCTGATCAGGCGATAGCCCAGCAGGAACAGACCCAGAACTGCCAAGCTCACGAGCACGAAGGCCAACGCTGTGCCCTGGCCCGTGAGCATGCGCAGGAGCATGCCTACGATCTCCGTGGACAACCAAATGACCACTCCGGTGGGAAAGAGAGCGGCGGGCCTGCGGCGCGCCCGGACCACGACCCATCCAACGAGAACACCCACCAGGAATGGCCAGGCCGTCTCCAGGGCGCCCCAGGGGCTTTGCTCGTGGGCACTACGCCCGAGCGCCGCGAAGATGGCCACCAGAACGAGATCCGCGATCAGATACCAGGGCCACCGAGTAGGGGAGGCAGCCACATGCTGCGGCAAGGTCCTGCCGGTTGACGCGGGGGACGGGGAAACGGACGAAGACACAGGATGGGACATACAACCCAGTCTAGGCCCGCTTGTAGATTAAACATTCAGCTGAAAGTTCAGATAAAAGATTAAACCATACTCCGAAACATTAAATGGGGGGAGCCGTCTGCGCGCCGCCGGTGCTGGCCAGGTCCACCGGGGGTGTCTTCACGAGGCATGTGCGCGGTAAGCTGCCGTGCGCCGTCGTCATGGAAACGGCACCTCCTCAACCCTTGGAGACACGGTGAGCACAACCGATGCGGACCGCGAGCATGCGGCCGACAGTCACGATCTGATTCGGGTGCGGGGCGCCCGCGAGAACAACCTCCGGGACGTGAGTCTGGACATCCCCAAACGCCGACTCACCGTGTTCACGGGCGTCTCCGGGTCGGGGAAGAGCTCCTTGGTCTTCGGTACCGTGGCCGCGGAGTCGCAGCGGCTGATCAACGAAACCTACAGTGCGTTCCTGCAGGGCATGATGCCCACGGTTGGTCGACCCGAGGTCGACATGCTGGAGGGCATCACCACCGCCATCATGGTGGACCAAGAACCCATGGGTGCGAACCCGCGCTCCACGGTGGGGACCGCCACGGACGTCAATGCGTTGCTTCGCATTGTGTTCTCGCGTTTGGCCGAGCCGCACATCGGTGGCCCCAAGGCCTTTGCCTTCAATATTCCGTCCGTGAGCGGTGCCGGCGCGATCACTGTGGAACGCGGCAGCCGGAAGAAGGAGAGGAAGACTTTCTCCATCACCGGAGGCATGTGCCCGCGCTGCGAGGGCATGGGTAAGGTCTCGGATCTCGATCTCACCGAGCTCTACGACGAAAATCTGTCCATCAAGGACGGGGCCATCACCGTGCCCGGCTACAACAAGGGCGGTTGGAACGTCCGCTTGTACGGCGGCCTCGAGTTCTTCCCGGGGGACACACCTATCAAGGAGTTCACGGACCAGCAGCTCCTGGACTTCTTGTACATGGAGCCCGTGCGGGTCAAGGTCGAGGGCATCAACATGACCTTTGAGGGCCTCATCCCGCGGATCCAGAAATCCATGCTCACCAAGGACCGCGAGGCCATGCAGTCCCACGTGCGCGAGTTCGTGGACCGCGCCGTCACGTTCCAGGCTTGCCCGCAGTGCCACGGCACCCGGCTGGCGGAGGGTGCCCGCACCGCCACGATCGACGGCGTGAGCATCGCCGATGCGTGCGCCATGCAGATCACCGACCTTGCCCAGTGGGTCCGTAGCCTGGATTACCCGTCCGTGAAGCCCCTGCTGGACGGTCTGACGGATACGCTCGACTCTTTCGTGCGGATCGGCCTGGGCTACCTGTCCCTGGATCGCCCGGCCAGCACGCTGTCCGGCGGTGAGTCGCAGCGCGCCAAGATGATCCGGCACCTGGGCTCGCCGCTGACCGATGTCACCTATGTGTTCGACGAACCCACCATTGGCCTGCATCCGCACGACATCCGGCACATGAACGAGCTCTTGTTGGAGCTGCGCGACAAAGGCAATACCGTGCTGGTGGTCGAGCACAAGCCGGAAACCATTGCGATTGCCGACCATGTGGTGGATCTCGGACCCGGCGCAGGCACGGACGGCGGCACCATTTGCTTCGAGGGAACCGTGCATGAGCTGCGGGGGAGTGACACCAATACCGGGCGCCATTTCGATGACCAGATCGCGCTCAAGGAACCACTGCGCACGCCCACGGGCCGGCTGGAGATCCGTGGAGCCAGCTCACACAACCTGGACAACGTGAATGTGGACATTCCACTGGGCGTGCTCACGGTCATCACGGGAGTGGCCGGCTCGGGCAAGAGTTCACTGGTTCACGGTTCGCTTCCGGACAACCAGGACATCGTGTCCATCGACCAGAGTGCGATCCGTGGCTCCCGCCGCAGTAATCCCGCGACGTACACGGGTCTGCTTGATTCCGTGCGAAAGACGTTCGCCAAGGTCAACGGGGAAAAGCCGGCCCTGTTCAGCCCGAATTCGGAGGGCGCATGCCCCACGTGTAAGGGCGCCGGTGTGATTTACACGGACCTGGGCATGATGGAGGGTGTCACCTCCACGTGTGACGACTGTGAGGGTAAACGATTCCAGCCGGCCGTGCTCGAGTTCGAGGTGGACGGTCAGAACATCAGCGATGTTTTCTCGATGTCCGTGGTCGAGGCACTGAACTACTTCGCCGACGGCGACGCCCGCACACCCGCCGCGCTCAAAATCCTCGAGCGCCTTGCCGATGTGGGGCTCGGTTACGTCAAGGTGGGCCAGCCGCTCACCACGCTGTCGGGAGGTGAACGCCAGCGCCTCAAATTGGCCACGCGCATGGGGGAGAAGGGTGGCATCTACATCCTGGACGAGCCCACCACGGGTCTTCACCTGGCCGACGTCGAACGCCTCCTGAGCATGCTGGACCGTCTGGTCGACTCCGGAAAATCCGTCATTGTCGTTGAACACCACCAAGCCGTCATGGCGCACGCGGATTGGATCATCGACCTGGGTCCCGGTGCCGGTCACGACGGCGGACGGATCGTTTTCGAGGGCACTCCCGCGGATCTCGTGGCTGGGAAATCGACGCTCACGGGCCAGTACCTCGCGGAGTACGTGGGCGCCTGAACTTGATTCAGACCGCCTGCAGGGGACGCAATTCCACCTTCTGACCACACGCCGCAGACGCGCGAGTCGCCAGGTCAAGTGCGAGCTTCTCGTCGAGCGCCTCAACGATCCAAAAACCACCCAGGGATGCGGCCGCCACGGAAAACGGCCCGGACTGAATGTTCGGTGTCGTACCGGTGGCGTCCACGGTGTGACCGGCTTCGGGCGGCATGAGCCCGCCCGCGAACACGAACTGGCCGGCAGCCTGGATGGCCGCATTGAACTCGGCGACCGCCGCGAAAGCCGACTGCTGAGCGGCGTCGTCCTGGTACGCGGTGCCGGCATCTTGGGCGCCGGGTGTGTGAAAGACGGAGATCATGTACTGGGCCACGGGTAAACCTTTCGAGGGTCTGATGCGCACGCACGGCGCGTGAGGACGAGTACCTTCACCCCAGATTCAACCACCGAGCGCGGCGCACGTATACAGAGGCGCAACACCCCGAGCCCGCCCATTCTACAGTTGTCCGATAATGTACATTATGTAAAGTAAACCGGGAGGAGCCACGCCCCCGCACGATTGGTCAGCGCGGTGTCCACCGATTACCCCTCAGCAGGCTTAGAGTAAGTTCACGGCCGATCAAGTGACCCAAAATACCGCGCGCTCGTAGCGACCCGGCCCCGCGGTGTCGAGTGAGAACCGCCCAGGAGGCAACCCGTGATCAAGGCATTGCAGCAGCTCACCGAGCGGATCGAACACGCCAGGTCGTTGGACTCCGTCATCGGCTTCGCCAAGAAGAATGTTGGCCCCTTGACACAAAAGCCGGTGGTCAAAGAGGTACTCAGTGGAGAGTTCATGGGTCATCCGCTGCACCCCTTGATGACCGATATTCCGATTGGCGCGTGGAGCATGTCCGCGCTGCTGGATGTCCTGGGTGGCGAGGAATTGGAGGACGCCTCGACAATTCTCGTGGGCGTGGGGGTACTCAGCGCGGTCCCCACGGCCGTAACCGGTCTGCATGATTGGCAGAAAACCACGGGTGAGTCTTCCCGAGTGGGATTCGTCCACGCGGCGATTATGGATGTGACCGTGCTGGTGTACGCAGGCTCCCTAGCTGCTCGTCTCACGGGACGCTCCACAATGGGCAAGCTGCTGGGGCTGACGGGCATGGGTGTGATGTCGGTCGGTGGTTTCCTGGGTGGGCATCTCACCTACGCCCTGGGGGCCAACGTGGAGGACACAAGCCCCGCGTTGAGGTCGGTCTCGTAACCACTCTCAGAACAAGCCTTGTCCGAACGCCGACGCCGGGTGGTCACCTTTGTGAGGTGACCACCCGGCGTCGTGATGTCTAGGCGTGGAGCTGATGGATCAGCGGCCGAGCACGCTCATGGCCTCATGGGCGCGGGAGGCCTGGACCTGAACCAGGTAGGTCTCGGCGGCCATGGTCTTCAGGGACTTGAAGTCGCGCTTACCGCCGGTGGCCAGGTGAGCGACAAAGCCGAAGATCGCACCCCAGATGGCACCGATGACCACGGACCACAAGATGATGGACAGCAGCCCGAAGCCCGGTGCGAACAGGCCGAACAGGATGCCGATGAACAGCCCGAACCACGCGCCTGAGCCCAGGCCGGCCAGGGCCGCGCGGCCCTTGGTCATGCGGCCGGTGACGAATTCCTCCGAGCGCAGGCCCTCCCCCACGATCTTGATGGTGGAGACGTCGAACTCCTTGTCGGAGAGCTGGTCCACTACTGCCTGGGCCTCGGCGTAGTCGGGGAAGCGGGCAATCGTCTCGTACTTCGCATCGGTGCTGATCTGCGGGGCCTGGATGGGCTCGGACATTCATCCTCCTGAAAGTGTTGGACTCTCCAAACTGTTATAGTTTTACTGTACCAACTACTTTCTTTGGTAACAAGCAGGGTGATGACATGAGCGGTGAGACAACGGACACGGTGACGGTGATGGCCCGGACCATGTCGGCGTTGGGCCGACTCACCAGCCGGTCCCGGATACGGCAGGAACTCGGCAGCCGGAACGCCAAGCTCTCCCCCACGGACTTGTGGCTCGTGGACCGGGTCAGCGAGTTCGGGCCGGCGCGCATGTCCGAGCTGGCCACGTGGCAATCCGTAGACCGGTCCACCATGACCGCCCAGGTCGGCAAGCTCGAGAAACTGGGCCTGGTCCAGCGGGCCCCGGACCCGCAGGATCGGCGCGCCATCGTGGTGTCCGTCACGGCCTCCGGTCAGCGGCTGCATGAAGAAAGCCGCGCAGCGGCCTGCGCGGCTTTCGACAGTATGTTGGGCGACTGGACCGAGCGAGAACGTCGGCAGTTGAGTGAATCACTGGCTCACCTGGTGGACAGTCTCGAAAAGCACTTGTCCGCCAGGCCGGAGGATCACAGCACGGAGCGGTAGACCTCCAGGGTCCGCTCGGCAATGGTTTCCCAGGCGAAGTGTTCCTGGGCACGCTTGCGACCGGCCATGCCCATCTGGCGTGCGCGCTCGGGGTCGGACACCACGTCGATCAGGGCCGCGGCAAAGTCGTCCACGAACTTCTGGGGGTCCAGCGGGGTGCCGGTGCCATCGGTGACCTGCTCAATGGGAACGAGTCGGCCGGTTTCACCGTCCACGACCACCTCGGGGATGCCACCGGTGGCGGAGGCCACCACGGCGGAGCCGCAGGCCATGGCCTCGAGGTTCACAATGCCCAGGGGTTCGTACACGGACGGGCACGCGAATGCGGTGGCGTGGGACAGGATCTGGATGATCTCGCGGCGCGGGAGCATCTTGTCGATGAGAACCACGCCGGTGCGCTGGGCCGTGAGCTCGTCAATGAGTCCATTGACCTCGGCGGCGAGCGCGGGGGTGTCCGCCGCGCCGGCGCACAGGACGAGTTGGACCTCGGGCGGCAGTTGCAGGGCCGCGCGTAACAGGTAGGGCACGCCCTTCTGGCGGGTTACGCGGCCGACGAACACCACGGAGGGTCGCTCGGGGTCGATGCCGTATTCCGCCAGGACATCGGTGTTGGGGTCGTGATCCCACTGGGAGACGTCGATGCCGTTGTGCACGGTGCGCACGCGGGCGGGGTCCACATTGGGGTAGGAGCGCAGGATGTCCTCGCGCATGCCGTCGGACACGGCAATTATGGCGGCGGCCGCCTCGTAGGCGGTCTTCTCGGCGAAGGAGGACACGCGGTAGCCGCCACCGAGCTGTTCGGCCTTCCACGGGCGCAACGGCTCCAGGGAGTGGGCGGAGAGCACGTGGGGAATGTCGTACATCAGGGAGGACAGGTGCCCGCCCATGTTGGCGTACCAGGTGTGGGAGTGCACGAGATCCGCACCGGACACGTCACCCACCATTCCCAGGTCCACGCCCAGGGTCTGGACCGCGGCGTTGGCGGAGGACAACTCCTCCGGCACCGGATAGGCCTTGACGGTTGCTCCGTGGAAGTCGGGATCACGCGGGGCGCCGAAGCACCGAACGTTCAGGTCCACCAGTGGCGCGAGGACTCGGGAGAGCTCGGCCACGTGCACCCCCGCTCCCCCGTAGATCTCGGGCGGGAACTCTTTGCTCAAAATGTCTACTCGCACACTGTGAGCCTAGACCACATGCACCGCTCACCACAGGGTTACGGCGAGCACCACGCGCAGGTGACCTGGGTGGCGCGGTACTTGTCAGGAAACTTATGCAAAGTTTGCGGCGACACGATGGTCAGATGCAGGAAGTGGGTCACAATAGCGATGAAGGCCGGTCGTGGGGGATGGCGCGTTTCCGCCCAACGGCTATGACTCGAACGGGAAGTGAGAGCTACATATGTCACGCAAGAAGAAGGTTTTGGCCATTGTGCTGGCCGGCGGCGAGGGCAAGCGTTTGATGCCGCTCACGGAGGACCGGGCCAAGCCCGCGGTTCCCTTCGGTGGTGGTTACCGTTTGATCGACTTTGCGCTGTCCAACCTGGTTAATTCGGGGTACCTGCAGATCGTGGTGCTCACGCAGTACAAGTCACATTCCCTGGACCGTCACCTCTCGGAGACGTGGCGTTTGTCCACCCAGTTGGGCAACTATGTGGCTTCGGTGCCGGCGCAGCAGCGCCGCGGGAAGGACTGGTTCCTGGGGTCGGCCAACGCGATCTTCCAGTCCATGAACCTCATTGATGACGCGGACCCGGACATCGTGGTGGTGGTCGGCGCGGACCACGTGTACCGCATGGACTTCTCGGACATGGTGGAATTCCACATCAATTCCGGGGCCAAGGCCACGGTGGCCGGTGTGCGCCAGAGCATGGACATGGTGACCTCGTTCGGTGTGATCGAGACGGACCCCAATGACGTCTCCAAGATCAGCCGGTTCGTGGAGAAGCCTGAGTCCACCGCTCCCCTGCCCGATGATCCCAACGCGTTCTTGGCGTCCATGGGCAATTACGTGTTCGACCGTGATGCCCTGGTCGAGGCGCTGCGCTATGACGAGCAGCAAGAGGGCACCAAGCACGACATGGGCGGTGACATCATGCCGTACTTCTCGGATCGCGGAGAGGCAGCGGTCTACGACTTCACCAACAACAACGTGCCGGGCTCCACGGACCGCGACCGCCAGTACTGGCGCGATGTGGGGACCTTGGACTCCTACTACGACTCCCACATGGACCTGATCCGTCCGCTGCCGGTGTTCAACCTGTACAACTACTCGTGGCCGCTGTACACCCACCAGATCATGGCCCCGCCGGCCAAGACCGTGCGCGGTCCCAATGGGCAGCCGGGTGTGGCACTGGATTCCATTGTGTCCCCGGGTGTGCTGATCACCGGTGGCCGCGTGGAGTCCTCGGTGCTCTCCCCCAAGGTGGTCGTGGAACACGATGCCCGCGTGACCGAGTCCGTGATCATGCAAAACGTCCGCGTGGGCGCCGGTGCGCAGGTGCACCGGGCCATCATCGACAAGAACATGGTGATCCCCCCGGGAGCCACCATTGGTGTGAACAAGGACGAGGACCTGGCCCGGGGCTTCACCGTCACCGATTCCGGTTTGACCGTGGCGCCCAAGAATTTCAAGTTCGACAGCTGACACCGGCTCGCACCTCAGCCACGTGCCCGGGCCGGAAACGGCCCGGGCACGTGACGTTACACCTGTGGCCAGTGCCGATGTGGTTCTGGGTTCCCACCGCGGGTCCTGGACTAACGGGGGTGCAGGCTTCCGGTCGGGGGTGCGCGGTTTCTGGTCCCTAGTCCGTGAGCTGCGCACTTCTTCGTTTTCTGATCGACGGTAGGACCCGCCCCATAACCGCCTCGCAATTTGATCGACATTGGAGCCGGGATTTGCCGAACTTCGGGTCGTACCGTCGATGGAGCTTCCAGCCGGGTCATCGGATGGTCATACCGTCGATCAGCGGCACCATTCACCCCGAAACCGCGGTGACCAGCGCAGTCACATCCACATCGGCCCCTGACACGACTGGCCATCGCCCAGGTGGGGCTGCCTAGAATGATGCATATGGTGCAAAGTTCCCTGACCCGAGCCGAAGCAACAACCCGTGCCGAGCAAATCAGGGTGGCCTCCTATGACGTCACGGTGGATCTGTCCGGGGCCGAGGACCCCCAACAGAAAACCTTCGGCTCCCAGGTGACGGTGCGCTTCACCGCGGAGGACGGCGCGGAGACCTTCATCGACTTCATCCACGACTCGATCTCCCTGGTCGAACTCAACGGGGATGAGTTGGACGTGGACGACGTGGTCGAGGGTTCCCGGATCCGCCTGCCGGAGTTGGAGGGCGCCAACGAACTCACCGTGGTGGGCCGGGCGCTCTACTCCCGCTCCGGGGAGGGTCTGCACCGTTACGTGGATCCCCAGGACGGCAACGTTTACATCTACACCCAGTACGAACCGGCCGATTGCCGCCGGGTGTTCCCGGTGTTCGAGCAACCCGACCTCAAGGCCTCGTTCGCGCTCACGCTCATCACCCCGCCGGAATGGATCGCCGCCTCCAACGGTGAACACCTCACCAGTGAGCCCGCCGGCACCGGCGACGTTCCCGGCGCGGTGTCTCACGAGTTCGCCCCCACCGAGCCGATCTCCACCTACATCACCACCATCCTGGCCGGCCCTTACACCCGGGTCACGGACGAGTGGCAGGGCGTGGACGTGCAGGGCGAGACCCAATCCGTTCCCCTGGCCCTGTACTGCCGGCGAGCGCTCGCGGAGCACCTGGATTCGGCTGAACTGTTTGCCGTGACCAAGCAGGGCCTGGATTTCTTCACGGAGCTCTTCGCCTTTGACTACCCGTTCGGCAAGTACGAGCAGGCGTTCGTCCCGGAGTACAACCTGGGTGCCATGGAGAATCCCGGCCTGGTGACGCTCACCGAGGATTACCTGTTCCCGTCCGGGGCCACGCGCACCCAGCTGGCCGGGCGGGCGAACACCATGCTGCACGAGATGTCCCACATGTGGTTCGGGGATCTGGTGACCATGACGTGGTGGGATGACCTGTGGCTCAAGGAATCTTTTGCGGAATTCATGGGCGCGTACGCGTCCGTGCGGGCCACCGAGTACGACGACGCCTGGGTCGCCTTTGCGCTGGGCCGCAAGGAATGGGCCTACCGCCAGGATCAGCTGCCCACCACACACCCGATCGTTGCGGACATCGTGGACCTGGAGGCGGCCCGGCAGAATTTTGACGGCATCACCTACGCCAAGGGCGCGTCCGTGCTGAAGCAGCTGGTCGCGTTCGTGGGCGAGGAGGCGTTCATCGACGCGTGCCGCGCCTACTTCCGCCGCTTCGCCTATGGCAACACGAGCCTGGACGATTTCCTCACCGTACTCGACGAGGCCTGTGACGCCGATGTCCACTCCTGGGCCAATGCCTGGTTGCTCACCACCGGTGTCCCCCGCCTGGAAACCGCCGTGGAACGTGATGACAGCGGCGCCATTACGGCAGCCACGCTGACCCAGACCTCGGACGCGCCCCGCCCGCACGTGGTGGCGGTGGCCACCTACGCCCCCGACGCCTCTGCCGATTCCAGCGCCCCTGACAACCCCGGCGACTCCGCCCAGCTGATCCTCCAGCGCAGCACCGACGTGCGCGTGGACCCGCAGCAACCGGCCACCGACCTGCCCGAGCTCCTGGGGGACACAGCCCCGGTGATCCTGGCCAATGACCGCGACCTCACCTACTGCCTGGCCTCCCCCGGTGCGGACGGCCTGGCCGCACTCGCCGACGCCGTTCACCTCCTGGCCGATCCCTTGGCCCGGGCCCTGGCCCACTCCCAGGTGTGGGCCGCTGTCCGCGATGCCCGCTACGATCCCCGCGCGTACGTTCACCTGGTGGCCCATCGCGGTTTAGGGGAACAGCACAGCAGCATTCTCACCACCGTTCTGGACCGTGCGCTGGAGGCCCTGGAAAGTTTTGTTCCGCCCCGACTGCGGCCACCCCTGCGCACCGAGCTCCTCGACCGCCTGCACACCGCGGTGACCCACGCGGCAGCGGGTTCGGACGCCCAGCTCGTGCTCATCCGCGCCTTCGCGCGCGTGGCCACCAGGGACGGCTCCCACGCACAGATCATTGCGAAACTGCTCAGTGGTGAGCGCACACTGCCCGGCCTGGACCTGGGCTCCCAGCTCACCTGGGCCCTGTGGGGCGCCCAAACCGCCACGAGCCACGCCACGCGCTCGCAGTTGGACCGAGCCCACGCCGCCGATCCCACCCGCGAGGGCCGCCTGGGCTATGCACGTGCCCTTGCGGCGATCCCCACCGAGGACGCCAAGGCGGACGCCTGGACGGCCATCACGTCCGGGGCGCTGTCCAACGACGAGCTCTCCGCCACAATGTCCGGTTTCCAACTGGCCACCCCCGAGCTGGTGAGCACCTACCAGAACGCGTACTTCGACGGTATTACTCCCTGGTGGAACGAGCATTCCATGGAGATCGCCACCCGGATGATCCGCGGACTGTACCCGCGGGGCCTGGATGCGCAAGCGGCGTCGTCGGCGGAGGAGAACCCCACGGTGGTGGCCACGCGCACCTGGTTGGACCAGAACACCACGGCGCCCGGGGCGCTGCGACGTATCATGACGGAACTACTGGATGACGCGCGCCGGGCCGTGACGGTGCAGGCCGCAGTGCTTGCTGACCAGAACCAATAGGCACTCACCGGGACCCAAGTGTTGCCGGTGAAACGAAAGCATTCCGTGAGAAGGTGGGAGCGTTAGGCGCTGCCGCTACAGCGAGGGAGACCATGACCGATTACGCGCTCAACGACCGAGGGTCCTTGGACGTTGTCACCGAGAACTTCTACGACACCGAGATCATGCGAGTGTTCGGAGGGTTGTCGCTTGGTCGTTCGCAGACGTGGACGGGACTGGCTGCGCTGGTACCGGAACCGGACCATCCCTTCGACCCGCGCACCATTTCGGTGCGGATCGGTGAGAACAAGGTGGCGCACCTGCCCGCCCAGGACGCCCAACGCTACTGGGATCAAATTGCGCGCGTGGTGGCCTCCGGGTACATCCCGGTGGTGCCGCTGAAACTGGACGCCCGACTGGAACGCAATGACGGCCTGGCCGAAGTGGACGCGAGTGCGGTGATCTCGATTGCTCCCCCGGACCTGCTGTTCCCCATCAACACCGCGCCCATCCAGGCCGCCGTGTTGCCCCAGGGATCATCGATCAAGGTGCTGGACGAGCAGGACTTCGCCGAGTACCTGCACTCGATCGTGCCCGCCGGCGGTGAGGGCCGCGTGATTGTCACCCTGGAGACGAACAAGGTCCGTAACTCCCACGGGATGACCGTGGACACCGTGGACGTGCTTTACGAACGCAAGCAGGTGGGCCGGTTGTCCACGCAGATGTCGCAGCAGTTCATTCCCATCATCAATCACGTCTTCGACCACAACCTGCTCACCGCCGCGTGGGGCACCATTCGTGGCTCCGCATTCGAGGTGTCCATGACGTTGCAGGCGGCCCGCGCCACGGAAGTCCCTGCGCAGTGGTACGAGGAACTGCCCAACGACGTTCCCGAGCTCGTGGCGGAGGCCGATTCCTACGAGGTGCCCCCGGCCTACATCCCGGTCGAGACCGACCGCGGCCGCAATTCCAAGAAATGGCGCAAGGGCTACACCGCCGCCCATCCCAACGGGCCCGCCGACGCCGCCGCGTCGCGCCCCGCCGCGGGCAGCTCGCGGGTTGCCGCCGATCACCTGGCCATTGGCGACAAACCACCGGCCGAGGGACGCGGGAACGCCCCCAGGGGCGCCAAGTCCACCGTCCTGGCCCTGACGCTGCTGACCGTGCTGCTGGTGGTGGGCGCCGTGATCCTGATCCCGTTCGAACCGCTGGCCACCACCCTGTTCATCATTGTGGCCGTGGCCACCGGGTTCATGGCTTTCTACCTCAACCGGACCTTGTAAGGGACAGTTACCTCTCCATGATTTCTCGCCGCGAACGGTTCATTCAGATCATCGAGGTGCTCTCGAGGCATGGTTTTGGTTTTGCAGTGGGCGGTATCAAGCCCGAGTGGCGCGCCCCGTTGGCTCGCGCCCGCCTGTTCAAGACCCGAAGCTTCCATTCCCAGCCCGAACACCTGCGCATGGCGTTGGAAGAACTCGGACCCACGTTCATCAAGCTGGGTCAGTTGGTGTCCACGCGCCCGGATCTGCTGCCACCGGGCTACGAGGCTGAACTGCACAAGCTCCAGGACAACACCCCTCCGGTGCCCGTGGACCAGATCAGGGCGCTGATCGAGGCCGAACCGGATTCTCAGGCGGAAGAAATCCTGGCCCATATCGACCCGACACCCCTTGCCACCGGCTCCATCGGTCAGGCACACGCCGCGACCTACCGCGGCCGCGAGGTCATTGTGAAGGTCCGCCGCCCCGGCGTGATGGACGAGGTCAACCGCGACCTGGAAATCATGAGCGATCTGGCCAAGCTGGCCTCACGCTACTGGGCCGCCGCTCGCGACTACGACCTGGAAGGGCTGGTCCACGAGTTCAACGACTCCCTGCGCGGGGAACTGGATTACCTCCAGGAGGCCCGCTACGCCCAGCGGATGGCGGAGAACTTCACCGGCCACCCCCGCATCCACATCCCGGAGATCTACTGGGAGGCCACCTCCTCCCGAGTGCTGACCATGGAGCGGATGTTCGGCGTCAAGATCAACAACTACCCGGCCCTGGAGGACGCCGGCGTGGATCGCCACCTCTTGGCGCGGGAGGCCACGGACGCCATTTGCAAGATGGTGTTCGAAGACGGCTTCTTCCATGCTGACCCGCACCCGGGCAACCTGTTCGTGGAGCCGGACGGGCGCATCGCCATCATCGACTTCGGCATGGTTGGGCACCTCAGTGAGGAGTTCCGTGATCACTTGATCACCTTGATGTTGGGCGTGGTGCAGAGCAATGCCCGCCGTGCTACCACGGGTCTGCTGGGGCTGACCGCCACCGGTGAGCACGATGTCTCCAAGCGGGACCTCGAGCGGGACGTGGCCGTGATGATGCGCCGCTACGCCAACAAACCGCTGGAAGAAGTCCGGGTGGGTGAGCTCATGGGCGACCTGGTGCACGTGTTGCGCTATCACAAGCTGCAACTGCCCCGACAGTCCGCGCTGCTGCTGCGCATGCTGGTCACCGCGGAGTCCATGGGCACCGGCCTGGACCCGCACTTCGACCTGGTGTCCGTGCTGCAGCCCTACGCGGAGCGTTTCATCCTGCACCGGCTGTCACCGGATGCGTTGTTAGCGCGGCTGCGCAGTTCCGTGGAGGATGCCATGCAAATGAGCGTGGACATCCCCGAGTACGTGCGCCGACTCATCGTGGTACTCGAACGAGGCGGCTTTGACGTGCACCTGCGCACCGACGAGTTGGAGCCGGTCATGAAGAGCGGCGCCAAGATCGGCCACCACGTGGTGGCCGGGGGCATCATCGCCGCGTCCATCAACGGCACCGCGCACATCCTGGCCTCGGATCCGGAGCGCTGGAAGAAGTACCACACGCCCATGATCGTGGGTGGCATGTCCACGGTGGGTGTGCTGGGCGGCTACTTGGCCGTGTCCTCCAACGTGGACCGCGCACGCAAAATTGTGCGCACCATCCGGGGCAAACGGCCCCGCGGCCTGTCCTGATTCCACAACCTAATCACGGGGCTTGCCCCACTCTTCCTCGGCCTGACTCTTTCCAGGGACGGTGGGGTCGAAGGACACGGGCTCGAGCGGACGTCCGGTGATGAAGTCGCGAAGATGCTCGTTACAGATCATGACCTGGTTGGCCAGGCCCTGAACCTTGTGAATCTCCCCCCGCGCGGTCACGTACGCGAAGTTGGGGTTGTTCAAGGGGCTGAGCCCCGCGCGCCAGGCGGCCTGAATGGCAGGGTCCCGCACCAGGTCCAAGAACTTGGCGGGAAAAACGAATCGAGGCTTACCGTCGACCAGGATTTCAATATCCGGGCCGTAGTGGGTTTCTATCCTCCGCAGCTCGCATCCGGGATGCGCGGCGATGAGCATGGTCGCCTCGCCGATCGCGCCGATAATGGTCATGGCCCGCGCCAACATCGGGTAAGCCTCCCGGAGCGCGCCCGAAGCGCCCAACCTGGCCATGGTCCCCAGATCCGGGCGGCGAATATCGAACCGGAAGTCGAAGGACGACGGACCAACCTGCATGAACGTCACGTCGAGCAGGTCGAGGTCGAACGGTTCCGGTCCGGAGCCGAAAATTCCCCGGGACATGTGCTGGAACCCCGTGAATGCCACACTGAGAACGGAGCCGGGAATGAGCAGCTGTTGTCCTCGATCGTTGTAACAGGTGAGGAGGGTGGAATGTTGAACGGCGGCGGGCCTACGCCAGCCGTTTTTTTTGAGAGGCACGCTATTTTCGCTGCTTTCTGAATTCTCCTAAGCGCTGCGCCCGCAGCTGGATGAGCTCCCCAATTGAACCGACCATGGATTGTGCCGGCCCACTTTTTGAATCCTTAGCACCCCAGATCTCATCGCCTAAGACCTCCTTGTCTTCAGCAAATGAGATGTTCCATGGATTCTCAAGTAGATTACATGAACTCGGCGGGTGGTGGGGTACATGCGCGCCATGAGTCCCATATCCGGCGCGACAAGAGTATTTATCCTAGACTGACAACGAATCTCGCGTACCTACAGCGGTGCTGCTGTGGTCCACCCCCTAGGGCCAGTTCCCCCGGCGAGCCGCCGAGATCGCGTTTGCGCCTGGAAGAGGAATATTCATGCACACGATCATGCCGATCTACGGCACTCGTCCTGAGGCCATCAAGATGGCCCCCATTGTGAAAGCACTTCAGGAAAGCCCCTTGTTCAACTGTGTGGTGACCGTGACCGGCCAACACCGCGAAATGCTGGATCAGGTCAACGAAATTTTCGAGATCACTCCCGATCACGATCTCAACATCATCCAGCCCCGCCAGACCCTCAACGGCGTGCTGACCCGCACCGTGGACGGCCTGGACAAGATTTTTGCGGAAAACGCCCCGGACGCCGTGGTGGTCCAGGGTGACACCACCACCTCGACCGCCGGCGCGATTGCCGCTTTTTACCGCGGAATCCCGGTCATCCACGCCGAGGCCGGCCTGCGCTCCTTCGACCTCTTCTCCCCCTTCCCGGAGGAAGCCAACCGCAAGCTGACCTCCCAGATCGCCTCGCTGCACCTGGCGCCCACCTCCACCTCCCGGGACAACCTGCTGCGTGAGGCCATCACTCCCGAGGACATCGTGGTCTCCGGCAACACCGTGATCGATGCCCTGCTGCACACCGTGGAGAAGCAGCTGCCGTTCTCGGATCCCCAGCTCGAGGAAATCGCCCAGTCCGGCAAGCGCGTGCTGTTGGTGACCACCCACCGCCGTGAGAATCAGGGTGAGGCCATGCGCGGCGTCGGACGCGCACTGGCACGCATTGCCGCGGCCGAGCCCGACCTGACCATTGTGCTTCCGGTCCACCGCAACCCTGCCGTGCGTGAGGCAGTGCTGCCCGCCATCGAGAACCTGCCCAACGTGGTGGTCACCGAGCCCATGGCCTACGGCGAGTTCACCCGCATGCTCTCCGTGGCCCACCTGGTGCTCACCGACTCCGGTGGAGTCCAGGAGGAAGCCCCGTCCCTGGGTAAGCCCGTTCTGGTGATGCGTGAGAACACCGAACGCCCCGAGGCCGTCACCGCCGGTACCGTCAAACTGATCGGCACGGACGAGGAACGCATTGTGGAAGAGGTCGACAGCCTGCTCAACAACCAGGCCATCTATGACGCCATGGCCAACGCCGTGAACCCCTACGGTGACGGCAAGGCCGGCGCTCGCACGGTGGCCGCGATCGCTCAGATGTTCGGTGTGGGCGAGCGGATCCCGGATTTCGATTCCCAGGTCTAACCAGTCCATCGGTACGTCTCGTCGAAAGAGGGCATGCATGAAATTGACGGTCATCGGTACGGGGTACCTGGGTGCAACTCACGCGGTGTCCATGGCGGAGCTGGGCCATGAAGTAATCGGTCTGGACGTGGATCAGGCCAAGATCGATGCCCTGGCATCCGGTCAAGTGCCGTTTCATGAGCCCGGCCTCCCGGAGCTGCTGAACAAGCACATCGGCACGGGCAAGCTGCGTTTCACCACGTCCTATGGCGAGGCCGTCCCGTTCGGTGACGTCCACTTTGTTGGCGTGGGCACCCCGCAGAAGGCCGAGAGCCACGCGGCGGACATGCGCTACGTGGATGCGGCGGTCACCCAGATTGCTCGCGCGGCGGACCGCGACTGCATCATTGTGGGCAAATCCACCGTGCCGGTCGGTTCCGCCGCTCGCCTGCAAGAGCTCGCCCGCGAAAATGCCGCCGACGGCGTTCGGGTCACCCTGGTGTGGAACCCCGAGTTCCTGCGCGAGGGCCACGCGGTGGACGACACGCTGACCCCGGATCGCATGGTGCTGGGCCTGGAAACCGATGCCAACGGCCAGTACACGGAGGAAGCGCTCGCCGCCGAAAAGGTGCTCCGTGAGGTTTACGCCTCCCAGCTGGCCGCGGAGATTCCCTTGATCGTTACCGACTACCAGACCGCTGAGCTGGTCAAGGTGGCCGCCAACAGTTTCCTGGCCACCAAGATCAGCTTCATCAACGCGCTGTCCGAGATCACCGAGACCGTGGGGGGCGACATCCGCACCCTGGCGGACGCCATTGGCCTGGACGAGCGCATTGGGCGGAAGTTCCTCAACGCCGGCGTGGGCTTTGGTGGCGGTTGCCTTCCCAAGGACATCCGCGCGCTGCGTGCCCGGGCCGCCGAGCTGGGCGTGGACCAGTCCGTCCGGTTCCTGGCGGAGGTGGACGACATCAACCTGCGACGCCGCGAGCACACCGTGCAGCTGGCCGTTCAGCAGCTGGGTGGCTCCGTGCACGGCCGAGACATTGCCGTGCTCGGCGCCGCGTTCAAGCCCGAATCCGATGACGTCCGCGACTCCCCCGCCCTGGACATCGCCGCCCGCCTGCACTCCATGGGCGCCGAGGTTCACGTCTACGATCCTCAGGCCAACGCAAACGCCGCCAAGCGCTACCCCCGCTTGGACTACGTGGGCAGCATCGAGCAGGCCGTGGCCCGCGCCGAAATGGTGCTGCTGCTGACCGAATGGAAGGAGTTCCGCGAGCTCACCCCCGAGCAGCTGGCGCCCCTGGTACGTGAGCGCACCATGGTGGACGGCCGTAACGTGTTGGACCCTGCCACGTGGCAGGATGCCGGGTGGAAATACCTCGCATCGGGTCGGCGGGGATGACGATTTCCAGGACGTAGCCCCCACTCCTAACGTCATCCCCCCGCCGGACTCGTTCCTGGCAAGAAAGGACCTGTCACGTGACTTACCCGGCGCCCTTCCCCCGGGGATTCGTTCTCGGACGCTCACAGCCAGGCCAGGCCGATGGAATCCCGGTCTCCTGGACGACCACTGAACTGCCAGTTGAGGGTTGGTTCTTCTCGCACCCAAGCGACGACGCCCCAAATATCGAGCACGACGCGCAAACTGGTGACTGGGTACTGGTCCACGGACTATGCTTGAATGCCGACCCGCGGGATCCCCACACTCCCCCGGCGAGATACCTGCTCGAGCGGTTGCGGCAGGATCATGAGTCCTTCTACGACGGTCTGAACCACATGGGTGGACGACATCTGGTGCTTCGGGGGACGAGGGAATCACTGACCATCTACAACGATGCCTCAGGAACCCGATCTGTCTACTGGTCGGACTCGGCTGAACTCGTCGCTTCGCACCTCGCCCTCCTGAACGAGGTGCACCCACATGCGCGAAAGACTGATGTACAAGGACAGCGCGCCAGTCTCGCGACGTGGGACGATACCCGCTTCATCGGGATCAGACCATTGTTGCCCAACCACGAATTGCAGGTTCCGCGGTGGCAGATCGAGCGATTTTTCCCTCGTGCATGTAACCGCTACGAAAGCTGGTCCGATGCTGCCCGGCGGGAAGAGTTCCGGGCGATCTGGTCAACGCAAATCGATAATCTCCGCGCCCAACACGATGACCTCATCATGTCGGTCACAGGCGGGGCAGACAGCCGGACGGCCCTCTCGCTGCTTCTGGATTACGCGGACGAAATAGAGTTCTTCACCTATACCTCTGCAGAAGGCGACCAGAGTCGGTGGGGCAAGGCACTGGCGATGGACAAGACGATCGTGGACCAGCTGAAGTCACTTGTGACCTTGCGCCATCAGTATTTCCGTGCATCCGAGCAGAACCCTCGCGTCTTGGAAGACCTCCTACCGGTCGTCTCCCGGAACACCCCCCACACTCACGGGCAATGGTTGTTGCCCTTCTACTACCAGCATTTTGGACACCGCAATCCGATTCATCTTCGTGCCAACGGGTTTGAAATCGGGCGGGCCCATTGGGGGGTGCGTGCGGACAACAACACTGTAGACGCACTCCAACGTCTGTACGGGGCGGAGACTCGAAGTAGATCATCTGGGCTCCCCGAAGAGGAGCATGTGCGCCGTTTTGAAGAGGGACTGGTGCAATGGCAATTCGACTGCGGCCTGCACGACTATCATCTTCTGGATCTTTACTACTGGGAGGTCCGGAGCGGCCGGTGGCTAGCAGAGGTCTTCAACGAAACCGACATCGCGTTCGAGACGCTTCTGCCGATTAATGTGCGTGCACTCTACGAGATCAGCCTCTCCTACCCGCCGGTCTCGAGACAGGAAGGACACCTGTTTTCTGAACTGATCAATGACACCCACCCCGTTCTGAATTTTTTGGGCAAGAACGACAGAAAAAATTTGTACGAGCAGCATCGGGACGATTCGCGCACCGCCATCCCAACGATCAGCAACGCACACCGCCTGGGATCCACCCTTTTCATCACTCATCAGGACGGAACGGAGACCAGGGCAACACGGGCCGACACCATCATCATGATCCCCCGGGAGCACTTTTTGTCGGGCACCACCACGCATCGAAAAGTGCTGGTCCCGAGTAAACCCGACCCATCCTCAGTGTCTTTCACAGTTGATGCCCCCTACAGCAACCAACGGGGCGGTAACAACTTTCGATACGAGATCCAGGTGAATGGCGACGTCACCGCTTGGTGGGACGGTGCCCTGGTCAGGCGACCGGTCCATGTCTCGGTGGACGGGTGCCGGCCTGACACTCAGGTGTCGGTCGTGGTTAGAGCGCTGCGCGACAGACAAAACATCCTTTCGTGGGAGAACGCCACCCGTGCGTCGATCCAGGACATCGCGCGCTACGACATGCCAGGAGCGATCGAGAAATCGGAGCCCGTGACCTCGACGGATGCGCCAGGGCATTCCGAGTTGCAAGGATCATGAATATCTCCGGTGACGTGACCTAACATGGGGACAGATCGCATCCCCCCACCCCGAGGTCCCGCATGAATTGGCACAGCTTGTCCCCCACCATCTTCGTTCTGCCGAACGAGGAGGATGACGAGTGCCGCGTTGAGTCGGTTACAGAGACTCACGGCTACCTCGGATTCCTACGTGAGGACTCTAGATTCGGTACGGCTCCCGCACGAACCTCGTTCACGCCTCAACCGGGCCGAACGGTCCACGTGACGGTTCCCTCAGCCGTTCATCCAAGTAATGTACGACTGCGTCTGTGTGTGATCTGCTATGTGGGTGATACTCACGAAGCCCACAAGTTCTGGTCAGATAACGGCAACCCAGCCGTGCGGTTCGAAATTCCTGTTGACACCAGAACGGTTTCGCTGCTGCTGCGCGTCCAGGGCACAGGAACACTGTCCGTCG
This sequence comes from Kocuria sp., assembly GCF_030536815.1. Lineage (GTDB taxonomy): Bacteria > Actinomycetota > Actinomycetes > Actinomycetales > Micrococcaceae > Kocuria > Kocuria gwangalliensis. Next base: position 1,388 of record NZ_JAUNPE010000027.1, on the reverse strand, counting down.
GTTCGCCGGTCACGCACTACGGCGTGGGTCTAGATGCGTGGCAGGAAGTCGTCCCCGTTGTGTCGGGCTCCCGCGTACGGATCGAGATCGAGACCATTTCTACCCAGGGTCTAGCGAATTCAGCCCTGGCTCAACTCGAATTCCAGACCTCCGACGGAGAACCGCTGGATCCGTCTGTCGACCTGCCCATCAACCCCGAACTCGGTAACTATTTCTACCTCACCACCCCATCGAGCACTGAAATCTCAACGACCAATGTTGAGGTTGACGTGCCCACCGATGCGTCCGCCGTAAGGTTTACCGGTCGGCAGTGGAAACCTCGCAATGTCACCACTGTCCTCGATTCCCTCCGCGTTAGCGAGGTCCAGGGTGAGCCAGACGAGGACATCTTTGAGCGCACCATGGAGTGGTTGCGCGATCTGCCAGCCGAGTCCAGCCTCATCGTCCTCTACACCACCGCTCCACCGGTCGGGCATCCCACTCTTTCACTGCGCCCCAATCGACTCGCGCAGGAGTACCGGCAGCTCGGGATTGACGTAATCTTCTTCCCGTTCAGCAGCATCAAGAACGAACAACGGGTGACGGAAACGGGGATTGTCCAGTTCAGCCGTACAGAACTCGACCAGGTCAACGATGTGCTCCGCACACGTCAGGGAACCCACAACCTCTTCATCTGCAGTTCTTTCCCGGACATCGGGGCCCTCACGACGATTGACCTTTTGAAAGCTTCAGGATGGGCGACGATGTACGAGGTCCGGGATGAGATGGAGGAATTCAACCGGGTGGGCTACTCCAAGTGGTTCGAACCGGAACTCGAACGGCAGGTGGTGCAACGGGTGGGCAGCATCGTGACGGTGAGCCCACGACTGGCCGAGAAGATGCGAATCATCTCTCGTGGCACCGTGGCGCCGGTGGTAATTCAAAACGCTGCTCCCCCAGAGCTGATCGCGAAGGGCGCCTTTTTGCGGAACCGGGAAGCCATCGCACGACGTATGGACCACCGGATCATCGGATACATGGGGCATCTCACGGATTCCTGGTTTGATTGGGACCTGCTGATCTCGTGCGCCGTGACGAACCCGGATCTGCAGTTTGAGATCATCGGACACGGCATGCCCAAGAATCTGAACCTCCCAGAGAACATCACCCACCTTGGTCCTCGAACGCACGATGAGTTCATCGACATTAGTCGACGTTGGCTCGTGGGCATCATTCCCTTCCAACCCACACCGCTGACCTACGCCGTGGATCCGAACAAAATATACGAATACCTCGCGGTGGGGTTGCGCACCGTCACGGCGCCCATGGGATCGGTCAGTCTCTGTCCGTCCACATACGTCTACGAACAGCCGGGGGATTTCCCCGCGATGCTGCGACGAGCGATCACT
>NZ_JAUNPE010000026.1 GCF_030536815.1 Kocuria sp. | reverse complement strand
TTTTAACACGAGTTCGGGGTGTGCGCCGTCCATGACCCGGCGCACACCCCAGAACACGTTGTGCGGTTCCCATCTCCTCACCCAGGAGATTAGGTAAGACTAATCTAACCTAATTTGCGGACGGGGGGAACCCCTCGGCGGCATCCGTTATTTCTGCCTCGGTTCCGCGATATCTCGGTGTTCCAGCGGCTCGTGCACCGACACCTCGGGGTCACGGGATGCGGTTCCAAGCGTCTCGTTGACGGCCCGCACGAGGCTTTGCACGCGCGCCATCGCGTTGAGTTCCTCCAGCAGGACGTACTTTCCCTGCCCGTCCGCCAGCGGAACCCGCCAATTGGGATACTCGTCACTGGTGCCCGGCTGGTTCTGGATCCGCCGCTCCCCCACCGCGTCCACCAGGGACACGTTGAACAGCATGGACGGCGCTCGCCCCAGGTAGCGGTAGAGCGCCTCGATCTTGGCCTCTTCGCTGCTCTGCGCGCCGCCCGGGAGCAAGCCCTCGGCCTCCACCGCGGTGAAGAACGTTTCCAGTTGCTGCCGCGCCTGCCTACGCTCCTCCTCGGGGGAACGAGCGAGTAACCCCAGGTCCTCGCGGAGTTCGAGCTGCACACCCTCCAGATAACCTGCGGTGGGCGGCAAATCATGAGTGTTGACCGATGCCATACACAGTTCGCGGTACTGGGACGGGTCCAGGGGCTCGTCCTCGGCCATTTCGAACCACAGGATGGACGTACCCAGCACCCCTTTTTGTTCCAGGTACCGGCGCGCACTGGGTTCCACGGTGCCCAGGTCCTCACCGATCACCACCACGTCCGCCAGTTCGGCCTCCAGTGCCAGCACGCCCACCATGGCCTCGTGGTCGTAATAGACGTAGGCGCCCTCGGAGGCCTGGTTGCCGTCCGGGATCCACCACAGCCGGAACAACCCCACCACGTGGTCGATCCTGATGCCACCGGCGTGCCGGAAAATGTTGCGCAGCATGTCCCGCCAGGGTTGATAACCGGCCTCGGCCAGCCGCTGCGGGTGCCACGGCGGTTGGCTCCAGTCCTGGCCGAGCTGGTTGTACATGTCCGCGGGAGCTCCCACGCTCACGCCGCTGGCCATGGTGTCCTGCAAAGTCCAGGCATCGGCGCCGTTCTTGCTCACACCGACCGCAAGGTCGTGCACCACACCGATGTCCATGCCCGCCAGGTGGGCCGCGCGCTGGGCGGCCTCGAGCTGTTCGTCGAGCAACCACTGCAGCCACACGTAGAAGTCGATGCGGCGCGCGAGGCGGGTACGCGCCTCGCGAGCGTAGGGCGCCACCGGTGAGGCGGCGCCGTCGCCCCATTCGGGAGCATCCTCGCCCAGTTCTTCACGCAGCGCGCACCACAAACCGAAGTCCTGCAACGTCTGTCCCCCGCGCGCCACGAAGGCCTCGAGTTGTTGCTGGCGGTACGGCGAGCGCCGCACGGTGAACAGCAGGTCCAGGCTCTTGAGCTTGGCCTGGTAGGCGGGGTCGCGATCGATCCGGTTGGGATCCAGCACGGTCTTGCGCTGCACGGCGGCCAGCCGCTCGATTACCTCGCGATCGTTGGGGCGCAGGTACGCGAACTCGGCCACGTCGGTGATCCGAAGGTAGAGCGGGTTGAAGAACCGTCGGCTGGAGGGTAAGTACGGGGACGGCTCGACGGGCGGTACCGGCTCCGCGGCATGCAGCGGATTGATCAGCACGTAGTCCGCGCCCTGTGTGCCGCTGATGGCCGCCAGCGAGGCCAGGTCGGACAGGTCACCCACGCCCCACGAGCGCGAGGACATCAGCGAGTAGAGCTGCGCCATGTAACCCCAGCGCCGCCGCCCGCGCAGCTTGTCGGTGGTGTTCAACCGCTGCGGGGTCACGGCCACGTGGATCGTTTCCGATCCGCCGTCATGGACCTCCGGGCTCTCGGCCTCCAGGAGGTACCACCCCAGCTCAAGATCCTCGGGCAGCTCGTAGCGGCGCCTCTCCCGCGTCACCCCGTCAATCTCGCGGGTGTCCGACGACGCCGCGGCGTCCAGTTCCCGCGCGGCCTCGGGGTGGCCCTCGGGCCACAACCGCACACGTGCATCGGCACCGGAGGGCACGGTCACGTCCACCGTGGTGTGCGTAGCGACCTCGGTGATCACCACCGGGGGCAGCATGCGCCGCCAGGGGGCCTCATCCCGAGCCCGGAGACTCTCCCGTGCCGCGGCCTCGGATGAGGCGTCCGCGCCCAGCGCGGTGAGCACCTTACGCAGGGTCTCGTCCGGCACGGTCTTGGATTCCCCGTCAAAACCTTGATAGTCGGTGGCCACGCCGCAGCGGGAGGCCAATGTTTGCAGTGGGGTCTCACCCGAGTGTGATGCGCTGTCCGCCATGGCACCACTCTAATCAGCCGGGTGACCATCTCCGGCCCACATGACCCGCCCTCGGTCGTTGCCGCGGGTTATGACGCGTCCCAGGCCTGGGCTGTGAGTTCGAAGCTGCGCGCGCGTACCTCCGGGTCGTAGGCGTAGCTGTTGAGCATCAACTCGTCCGCGCGGGTGAGCTCCACGACCTGTTCGAGCTGGTCGGCCACGTGCTGTGGGGTTCCCACGGCGGAGACCGCCAGGTGCTGTTCCACGAACGCGGCTTCGGCCGGGGTCAGGTCCACCTGATCCACCGGGGGCTGTAGCGGCCCCCGGCTGTTGCGGGCCATTCCGCGGACCAGTAGTTGGTGGGTGGTGAACTGCCTGCGCGCTTCGGCCTCGGTATCGGCGGCGAGCACATTGGCGGCAACCATCACGTACGGCTCCTCCAGCGTGGCCGTGGGCGCGGACGCGTCGAAGGCCGTCCGGTAGGTCTCGACGGCCGCCATGATCATGGCCGGCGCGAAGTGCGAGGCGAACACGTAGGGCAGACCCAGGGACGCCGCGACCAGGGCGCCGTCGGTGGAGGATCCCAGGATCCACAGCGGCACGCGGGTGTTGCGAGCCACCGCGGCGCGAATGGGCTCGCCCTCCTGCCCTCCGAAGTAACGTTCGAGCTGGTGGATGTCCTGGCGGAAGGTGTCGTGACCTCCCTGACCACGGCGCAGCGCCAAGGCCGTGCGCATATCGGTTCCGGGTGCCCTGCCCAGCCCGAGGTCCACTCGCCCCGGGTAGAGACTTTCCAGCGTTCCGAAATTCTCGGCCACGGTGAGCGGAACGTGATTGGGCAGCATGATGCCGCCGGACCCCACGCGGATGGTGGAGGTGGCCGCGAGGGTCTGCCCCATGAGCAGGGCGGTGGCCGAGGACGCGAAGGACTCCGAGTTGTGGTGTTCCGCATACCAAACCCGTGCGTAGCCGGCGGCCTCCAGCCGCTGGGCGAGCGCCGTGGCATCGCGCACACACTGGGCGACCGGTCGATCTTGGATAATGGGCACCAGATCCAAGGCGGAGAGGTTCACGTGAGAATTCTGGGCTGCTACCACGGTGTGGTCCTTTCACCGGCCGTCCGCTGGGTCGTCGTCTTCGATGCTATTACCTGTTCCGTCCACCGCCGCTCCCGTCACGTGAGGATTACCCCATGAAACCGTCATTGCCCGCCCCGCCCGCAGACTGGCGCCCCACCGCCGCGGTATTCGACTGCGACGGCGTGCTCATGGACACCGAAACCGCATGGGCCGGCGTGCAGGAACAGGTCTGCGCCGATTACGACGTCGCATTCGGCGAGGCCTCGCTCAAGGAACTGATGGGACTCTCCGCCGCGGACGTCGCGCGCTGGATCACCGATCGTGCCGCCGAAGCCGCTGCCGAGAAGGGCCGTGAGGGGCCCGACCCGGATGAGGTCTACGAGCACCTGATCGAGGTCGAGGCCTCGGTGGTTTCCGGCATTCTGGAACCGTTGCCGGGCGCCCTGGAAACCGTGCGCGCCTTTGCCGAGCGCATGCCCGTGGCGGTGGCCAGCAATTCGACCGCGCAGGTCCTCCATCGCAAGGTGCATGCGCTGGGCCTGGAAGGGACCATCACCACGTGGGTCAGCTCGGACGATGTCACCCACGGCAAACCCGCACCCGATATCTACCGGGAAGCCGTTCGCCGCCTGGGTGTGGAGCCGGGGCAGGCCCTGGCCATCGAGGACTCCCCCGCGGGCACCACCGCGGCGTCTCGGGCCGGACTATGGGTCCTGGGGGTGCCCAACGGTCACGACGAACCCCTCTCCAGTCACTTCATTGCGGATTCGCTCGCGGACCCGCGCGTGCGGGAGTTCATGACCGGTTGGGGGCTGTGACCCGGTCGTGAAACGCACGGCGCCCCGCTCCCTGCCGCACGGCAGGAAACGGGGCGCAGCGGCGTCGTCGTGCTGGGGGCAGTCAGCTGTTCCAGAGACCGTAGGTCTCGGCCAGCTCCGAGACCTTCTTGGCCCGAGCCAGGCGCGGCAGGTAGGAACCGTCCGCACCGGTGTGACCGGAATTGGCCTTCTCGATCATTTCGCGGGCCCAGCGGATCTCCTGTTCGCTGGGGGCGAGCGCGTGGTTAATGGTGTCCGCCTGGTCGGGATCCAGGGTCAACTTGCCGGTCATACCCATGGATTGAGTGACCTTGCACGCGTCCTCGAGCCCCTCGCGGGACACCCCGTTGCTCGGACCGTCAATGGGGCCGGGCAGCTCACCCACGCGAGACGCGGTGACCAGGGTGGAACGTGCGAACGCGAGCGCCATGGCATCACCCGAGGCACCCGTGTCCTTACGGAAGTCACCCACGCCGAAGGCCAGGCGGAACACACCGGGAGCACGCGCGATGTCATAGGCGTTCATGAGACCCACGGCCGATTCGATCAACGCCACCACCGGAGTGCCCGCGCGGCTCATCATGGCCGTCTTGGTGATGTGGTCCGGGTGCTCGGTCTTGGCCAGCACGATGCCGCGCAGATTGTCGACCTCACTCAGTGCGGCCAGGTCTTTCTCCCAGTGGGGGGTGGTGATGTCATTGACACGGACCCACGCGCTCGCGCCGTCCTTCATGGCCTGGATCATGTTGACCCGGGCGTTGTCCTTGTCCTCCTCCGGAACGGCGTCCTCGATGTCGAAGATCACCGAATCCGCCTCCGATGCCAGGGCCGGGGCGAACAACGACGTGTTGGCTGCGGAGGTCAAAAGCCAAGAACGCGAGAGCCGAGCGGGCAGGTCTGCGGCGCGCTGATTACGGTACGGAGTCACTAACTCTGCCTTTACTTCAGGGAACTGTGCTGGACAGGGACTAGCGCAGGGGCGTGTGCGCGGGATCAACCTCTTCACCGGAACGCACGGGGCCCGGCGCAGTAGCACCGTCCGCGAACGGGGAACCACCCATTTTTTCACGACCGTGCTCCGACATCCAATTGCTCAGATCCGGGCCCACGGGAACGATCTGGGACGGATTGATGTCCTCGTGCACGATGAAGTAGTGCTCCTTGATCTGCTGGAAATCCACCGTGTCACCGAAGCCGGGGGTCTGGAACAAATCACGGGCGTAGCCCCACAGGTTGGGCAGCTCGGTCAGTTTCTGACGGGAGCACTTGAAGTGCGAGTAGTAGACCGGGTCGAAGCGGACCAGGGTGGTGAACAGTCGGACGTCCGCCTCGGTGATGTGCTCGCCCATCAGGTACCGCTTTTCGCCCAGGCGTTCCTCAAGCCAGTCCAAGGCCACCCACAAGCGCTCATAGGCCTTGTCGTAGGCCTCCTGGGAGCCTGCGAAACCGCAGCGGTATACGCCGTTGTTGACCTCGGTGTAGACGCGCTTCATGACGTCTCGCATCTCGTCCTCGAGCTCGGCGGGCCACAGATCCGGTGCGCCCGCGCGGTGGAACTCGGTCCATTCCTTGGCGAAGTCCTCCGTCATTTGCGGGAAGTCGTTGGTCACCACCTCGCCGGTGGGGATGTCCACGATGGCCGGCACCGTGATGCCGCGCGGGTAGTCGGGGAAACGCTCGAAGTAATTCTCCTGCAGCCGCTCGGTGCCCAGCACCGGATCCTTACCCTCGGGGTCCAGATCGAACTGCCATGAACGGGCATCGTGGGTGGGCCCGGGCAGGCCGATGGATATGGCGTCCTCCAGGCCCAGCAATCGACGCACGATCAGGGTGCGGTTGGCCCAGGGACAGGCGCGCGCGGCCACCAGGTGGTAGCGACCGGCCGCGACCGGCCAGGCTTGGGCACCCTCGCCGAGTTCGGCGTTCTCGGGCTCGGCCACGATCCGATCCTCGATGTACGTGGTGTCCCGATTGAATTCCTCACCGGCGTGGACATACGCCCCGGCAGTGGAGTGCTGATCTTTGTCCTGGTTCTTCGCGTCGGTCACGGCGCTCCTCACGTCTAAGATTTATTTTGATGATACGTCATCATCACCTTCACCTGCTATGACACAAACCACCGCTGTCGAAGACGATTGTCAGGACTACAGTTGCTGAATACAACCACACCTGATGTGGCGGCCCACCACTTCTTCCTCGGGGGTGAAGACCATGAGCACGACCAGCGATCCTTCCGAAAATTCTCGTCCCCACGAGACCGAACGTCCCCGGTACGGCGTGCGCGTCCCCGGAAGTGGGAACTCGGCACACCAGGCGTCACCACCGCCCGAGACGCCATCCCAGTACCGGGAGGTTTCGCCCAGGGCCGCCCGCCGCATGGGCCGCGGACTGTCCTTCACCGTGATTCTGCTGGGCGCACTGGTCGGCCTGGGGTTGATGGCCATTGGTTTCGCCGAGGGGTGGGTCGTGGGGGCCTCCTTGGCCCTGCTGGGTGCCCTGGGGTACATCATGGTCCAATTCCAGATCCTTACCGCCTTCAGGGACCCCGACGCCGTGGCCATCCGCAGGCGGTCCAAGCTCTGGCTGATCCCCGGTGCCCTCCTCCTGATCGGGCTGCTGGGAATCGGAGCGTCGTTCCTGGTGGAACCGGTGATGGGCAGTTCCATTCCGGAGGGCCTCGTGGATGATTACATCCTGGCGTTCATCGTGGCCGGTATGACCATGGTGGTGGGCTCGGGTCTGGGATTCGGGCTGGTGGCCATGGCCGTGTTGACCCGACCCGATGACGACGACTCCCCGCTGCGGCCCACCGATTACGCGGAGCGGGCCCGCGACCGCGATGCGCGGCCGAGCTACTACGATTCCGATTGGATCAAACACGGCCCGCGCGAGTAATCCGCAGCGCTCGACCCGTGACCCCGACCGGCCAGAACAGAAAGTTCTCCACATCATGCAGACGCCCTCATCCGCCAATTCCGTGCCCTGGTTATCGGAGCACGAGAACGCCGCTTGGCGTAGTTTCCTGGCGCTGTCGCGGAGCATGGAGCGCGCCATCGACAGGCAACTTCAACGCGACAGTGAGCTGTCGAGCTCGGAATACCACGTGCTCGTCCCCCTGTCCGAATCGAAGGACGGCAGCATGGCTTCGCGTGAGCTGCTGCGGCACTTGGACTGGGAACGCTCTCGCCTGTCACACATGCTGTCCCGAATGGAAAAGCGCGGCATGGTATGCCGCAAACCCAGCCCTCACGACGCCCGCGGACTCATCGTGGAAATCACCGACCACGGCCGTCAGGCGATCAACGCGGCCGCACCCGCTCATCTGGCCATGGTGCGCGAGGCGTTCGTGGACCATCTCAGCGCCGACGACATGCACGTGCTGGTGGCCATGGCTGACGATGTGATCCCCCGCCTGGAGAAGATGAATCTGCTCTGAGAAAAACCCCCTTAACAGGGGACGGGTCCTGTCGCTTGGGGGAATTGACAGGACCCGTCGGACATCCCGATCGGGGGAGATACGGGACGCCGGCCAGCCGGGGGAACGTCCGGACGCTCTTGGGGGGATGCATCCGGGCCACTTCGACTGACATCACCACTCTAGGGGGCAAATCCATCGAGATGCAAGTAACAAGTACGGTGATTTGCATGACTTCACATTATTGCTACCAGGAGATATGAGTACCGAGACCGGGTGCGGCAAACGGCACTTCCCGGAACACTAACAGTACCGCCGTGATTCTGAGCCTCAGGGCCGGCCGACACGCCCTGCGGCGCGCATGCGAAAGCGCCCCGATTCCTGCGAATCGGGGCGCTTTCGGCGTGGCTCAGCGCTCCGCGGGACCGGGATCGCCGCGGGCGGAGAGCTACTTACTTGCTTTCGTTTTCCTTGGCGAGCACGTAGTTGTACTCCACCTGGTTGCCCTGGCCGCCTTCGCGCTCCTTGACCTCCAGCATCAGCTCGGGCTTCACTGCCGAGGCAATGTCATCCTCGTTGTGCGGGTCGCCCGGGAAGTAGAGCTGCTGCGTGACCAGCTGGTAACCGGGAGCGGAAACCTTGATGTGGATGTGGGCCGGACGCCACGCGTGCCAACCTGCGGCGCCGATCAACTGGCCGCACGCGCCGTCGGTCGGAATCTGGTAGGGAGCCGGCTGCATGGTGTTGATCTCGAAGTAGCCGTTCTCGTCCGCCTTGACGGTGCCGCGGAAGAGCCACTCGGGCAGCCCGGGGGCGTACTGGGAGTAGAAGCCGGCCGCGTCAGCGTGCCAGATCTCCACCTGTGCGTCCTGGATGGGGTTGCCATGAGTGTCGGTGAAGTTACCGTGGAACAGCAGCGGGGTGCCTTCTTCGTCCTCGCGCATTTCCAGGGTTGCCGGGGTGGGCATATCGGGGGCGTTGGGAACGTAGTACGGGCCCTCGATGGTGCCCACGGTGCCGGGGCGTTCCTTGGAGTTGATGTCCTCAATGGTGTGTTCGAGCCACACGTCGAGGAACAGGGGCCATTCGCCGTCGGTGCCGACCTTGATCAGCCAGGCCTTGAGGGCGTTGTACTCCTCGTAGGTGACCTCGTGCTTGATGGCGATGTCATTGGCGGCCTGGATCAGCTCACCTGCGAGCAGGGAGACGCGCTCCTTGGGAACTTCGAATTTGTTCAGCTTGCCGGACTGGGCGAAACGCTCGGTCGCGAGCGAGCCGGCCTCGACCGCGGTGCCTTCGTTTTCCTTGCGGGTATCAGTCATGGTGACCTCCACTTTCTCATCATTGAAAAGATGTACGCCCCGGGGGTGATGCGAGGACCCACCAAGAAATTTCACGCAACCCTGTGGTGGGTGACACACCGTGACGCTTGTCTCAAGCCTACGAACCGAATCCATATCTAACAAATATGTAATTGGCCGATATTGATTATGGGTGACGATAAGCCACCCCCTTACTTCACCCTAGGGTTTACCCTGATGTGAGTGGTATCACTAGAGGCCAGAATGAGACGTACGCAACCTGTGGTTCACCTGCGGGTTTAAGCATCATCACCCGCACCACAAGATGCGCCGGGTCCACCCGGTGCACCGAAGTCCAAGGAGTTACGTCATGACCGAAACCCTCAGCCACCTTCACCAGGTCCTTGAGACCGCGCTCGTCGACGACCGCGAGCAGGGCATCATCCGCGCCAACCGTGAGATCTTCACCGACCCGGAGATCTTCGAACTCGAGATGAAGCACATCTTCGAAGGCAACTGGGTGTACCTCGCCCACGAGTCCCAGGTCCCCAATGTGGGTGACTACTTCACCACCTTCATCGGTCGCCAGCCCATCGTGATCACCCGCGACAAGGAAGAGAAGCTCAACGCTCTCATCAACGCATGCGCACACCGCGGTGCCATGCTGTGCCGCCGCAAGACCGACAACCGCACCACCTTCACCTGCCCGTTCCACGGTTGGACCTTCCGTAACACCGGTGAACTGCTCAAGGTGAAGGATTCCCGCAACGCGGGCTACCCGGAGAACTTCAACAAAGAAGGTTCCCACGACCTCACCAAGGTTGCTCGCTTCGAGAACTACAAGGGGTTCCTGTTCGGCTCGCTGAACCCGGACGTCCTGCCGCTGGAGGAGCACCTGGGGGATTCCACCAAGGTGATCGACTCGATCGTCGACCAGTCCCCCGAGGGCCTCGAGGTGCTGCGTGGTTCGTCCACGTACACCTACGACGGCAACTGGAAGGTTCAGATGGAGAACGGCGCGGACGGCTACCACGTCACCGCCACCCACTGGAACTACGCCGCGACCACCTCGCGCCGCACCGCCGGTGACTCCACCAACACCACCAAGGCCATGGACGCCGGCAAGTGGGGCAAGGCCAAGGGCGGCTTCTACTCCTTCGAGCACGGCCACCTGCTGCTGTGGCAGGAGTGGGGCAACCCCCAGGACCGTCCGCTGTGGGACCGCCGCGAGGAGCTCGTGGAGAAGTACGGCGAGGAAATGGCCAACTTCATGATCAACATCTCTCGCAACCTGTGCCTGTACCCCAACGTGTATCTGATGGACCAGTTCTCCTCGCAGATCCGCCACGTCCGCCCCATCAGCGTGGACCAGACCGAGGTCACCATCTACTGCATCGCCCCCAAGGGCGAGTCGGACAAGTCCCGCGCACACCGTATTCGCCAGTACGAGGACTTCTTCAACGCCACCGGCATGGCCACCCCGGATGACCTCGAGGAATTCCGCTCCTGCCAGAAGACCTACCTGGCCTCGGCCGCTCCCTGGAACGACATGACTCGCGGCGTCGCCCACGAGATCCCCGGTCCGGACGAGCAGGCGGCGGCCCTGGGCATGAATAACGTGATCGCCTCCGGCGTTCGCACAGAGGACGAGGGCCTGTACCCCGTTCAGCACGGTTACTGGAAGCAGGTCATGGACCAGGCCGCGGGCGAGCTCGACAACGATCCGGCGACTGTCTGATCCACGTTCGCCCCACCGACACAACGAAAGATTGCGAGACCATGACTGAAACGTTGACCGAAGAGCGCACGTCCACCATTGAAAAGGTCCGGGCGTTCCTGTACCGCGAAGCCCGCCTGCTCGATGACCGCGACTTCGACGCCTGGATCGAGTGCTACGACCCGAGCGCTTCCTACTGGATGCCCGCCTGGGACGATGCCGGCCAGCTGACGGAGGACCCGCAGCGCGAAATTTCCTTGATCTACTACGACAACCGCGGTGGTATCGAGGATCGCGTGTTCCGCATCAAGACCGACCGTTCATCGGCCACGTCCTTGCCGGAGCCGCGCACCGGACACAACATCACGGATGTCGAGATTCTGGAGCACAACGGTGACGAGGTGAAGGTCCGGTTCAACTGGTTCACCTTGTACTTCCGTTACAACGTGACCGATACGTACTTCGGTTACAGCTTGTACACCATCAACATGGCGGGCGAGCAGCCCAAGATCATGGACAAGAAGGTTGTCCTGAAGAACGACTACATTCACCACGTAGTCGACATCTACATGATCTGAGTCCACTCGCTGTGACGGACGGTCCGGTGCCCGGCCCCCGCCTCAGGGGTCCGGGCACCGGTGCTGTCCGCACCGTTTGGCCCATTTACACACCACAGCTATGACGGTGAACGTACCCGTCCCATGATCACGGTTCACCGCCAGTAGGAGAAGATCACCCATGCCGAACCAGGTTGCACTAACTTTTGAAGATGGCGTCACCAAGGTCATCAAGGTCGATGACTACGAAACCATCATGGACGCGTCCTACAAGGCGCGCATCAACATTCCCTCCGACTGCCGCGACGGCGCGTGCGGTACCTGCAAGTCCTTCTGCGAGTCCGGCGAGTTCGATCCGGGAGACTTCATCGAGGACGCCCTGACCGACGAAGAGTTCGAGAAGGGGTACATCCTGACCTGCCAGACCGTGCCGGAATCGGACATGGCCGTGAATATTCCCGCAACGTCCGAGTCCGCCAAGACGTCGGCTTCTTCGTACACCTCGCGCATTACTCAGTTGGACCGTCATTCCGAGACCACCACATCCTTCACCCTGGAGATCGACAAGCGTTCGGAGTTGGCCTACCTGCCGGGTCAGTACATGAACCTCAAGATCCCCGGCGTTGATGTGGAGCGTTCGTACTCGTTCTCGAGCGGACCCAACACCGAGGCGGCAGCGTTCATGGTGCGTACCGCTCCCAAGGGCGCGATGTCCGAGTACCTGCGTGACCGCGCCCAAGTGGGCGACGAGATCACCCTCTCGGGCCCGTTCGGTTCGTTCTTCCTCCGCGACCCCAAGCGCCCGTTGTTGCTGCTGGCCGGCGGTACCGGTCTGGCACCCCTGCTGTCCATCTTGGAGAAGCTCTCGGAAAACCCGCCGGAGCACGCGGTGCACCTGGTCTACGGTGTGACCCGCGAGGAAGACATCGTGGGACTGGACTGGATCGAGGAGTACAAGGCCAAGCTGCCCAACTTCACGTGGGACTACATTGCCTCCGAAGAGGGCACCTCGGCACCGCACACCGGCTACGTCACCCAGATCATCGAGCCGGGCCACCTCAACGACGGCGACGTTGACATCTACCTGTGCGGCCCCCCGCCCATGGTCAACGCCGTGGCCAAGTGGCTCGAGACCGAGGGCATCGAACCCGCCAACTTCTACTTCGAGCGCTTTGCACCCAAGGAGAAGACCGGCGGCGACGCCGAGACCGGCGCACCCGTCAGCTCCGCGGACGTGGCGGAGTCCGGTGATTCGATCTCCAAGTCCGAGGCCGTTTCGTCCATGGAGACCGGGCGGTTGTCCTTCGCCAAGGAAGATTCCTTTGCGCAGTTGGACGCCCGCATGGGTCTCGAACTGGCCATTACCGAGCTCATGATGCCCAAGATCACGGATGAGCAGGTCAAGAACCTGCGCCGCCTGGCCGATGCCACCGCGGACTGCGTGAGCGGCTCCGAGGTCAAGAAGCCCGAGGACTTCGTGCGCTACAACGAAGAGTTCCACGAGTACCTCTTCACCGTGTCCAACAACCCTGCGCTGCTGGAGTCCTACCGCCGCCTGGATCTGAGCGATCAAATGCAGGCCACCTTCGAGTCCGGCACCGTGATCTTCGACCGGGTCATTCAGGATCACGTGGACTTTGTGGACGCCTTCGAGAAGAAGGACATCGAGCGTGCCCGCGAGGTCATCATGGCCCACGCACGAGATGCCAAGGAGACCATGGAAGGCGCAATCGTCAAAAAGGAGTCCGAGTGAACCAGTTGCCCGAACCGTTCAGTGCACTGAGCCCGGGCCGTTTCGACGGCAAGGTGGTGCTGGTGACCGGTTCCGCCCAGGGCATCGGACAGCGGGTGGCCGAGCGGATCGGCGCCGAGGGCGGCACCGTGGTTCTGGTTGACCGTTCCGAGCTGGCCGAGCAGGTGGCCGAGGGTATCAACTCGTACGCCCAGCAGAACGGTTCCAACGGTTCCGCGAGCGCGGTCACCGGCGTGGACCTGGAGACGTTCGAGGGAGCGGAGCATGCCGTGTCCGAAACCTTGGAGCGGCACGCTCGCGTGGACATCTTGATCAACAACGTGGGCGGAGCCATCCTCATGCGTCCGTTCGAGCATTTCGATGCCGAACAGATCCAGAAGGAGATCAACCGCTCCCTGTTCCCCACGCTGTGGATGTGTCGAGCGGTTCTGCCCGCCATGTTGGGCGCGGGGTCGGGCACCATTGTGAACGTGTCCTCGAATGCAACGCGCGGCATCAATCGCGTGCCGTATTCGGCGGCCAAGGGAGGTGTCAACGGCATCACCCAGGCGCTGGCGATGGAGACCGCGGGCCGCGGCATCCGGGTCATGGCTACCGCCCCGGGTGGCACGGAGGCACCACCCCGCAAGGTACAACGCGGGCCGGGACCCGAGGGCGATCAGGAGCAGGCATGGGTCAAGGACGTGGTGGATCAGGTCACCGATTCCACGTTCTTCAAGCGCTACGGAACCCTAGACGAACAAGCCGCACCCATTGTGTTCGTGGCCTCGGACGAGGCTTCATACATGACCGGGTCGGTGATCCAGGTCAGCGGCGGTGACATGGGCTGAGTGACGGCCCGCATTCCTGACGCACCGGGTGAGTCTTTTCGACTCGCCCGGTGCGTACAGTATCCGCAGGTACTCACCCCAGCCGCCGACGTCCAGGAGTGATCGTGAGCCAGTCCCCGCAGCCCGTGGTGCCCACCCACGGCACCATGCATCGCGTGTTGATCGGACTGGATCCCGCCCTGGAGCGGTTGAGCGACCTGCTCAAGGACTCCCGTAAGGGGCGAGTGAACACGGTGGTCATCAACGGCGAAGCGGGCATGGGGAAAACGTCTTTGATCTCGGAGTTCGCAGCGCACGTCAGGAGTGGCGCCCGGCCACCGCGGACTCTGCGGGCGCAGGGCGACCAGTGGGAGGCCCAGTTGCAGTTGGCCGGGTACAGCCAGTTGATCATGGCCTCGCCCGTGCGCTCGGGCAAGGGGTACGACATCGATATTGCCCGGACGCCCGTGGGCTCGCAGGCCTTGACCCCGGACCGGCTCATGAATCACGCGGCCACTCTGGGCACACATTTGGAATCAATGCAGGAACGCTCGCCCGTTCTGGTCATCATCGACGATGCTCATTGGATCGATGAGGCGAGCCTTCGCATTCTGTCCTTCGTGCTGCGCCGGTTACATGCCAAGAAGGTCATGTTCCTGTTGACTCTGGACCGCAATCAGGCCCAGGGCATGCCGGCCACGGTGCTGGATCAGCTCACCGGTCACGAGGTGCAGCAAATCACGCTGGAACCTCTGGATCCGCGCGGCACCCAGGAACTCGCCCGACGCCGCTTCAACATCGACTTGTCCTCGGCCGCCAGTTACGAGCTGGTTCGGCACACCCGCGGTAACCCGCAGCAAATCAACGAGTTGCTGCGAGAAATGCCTCGGGACACTTGGCATTCCTGGTTTCCCGCCCTTCCCGCGAGTAGTCGGGTACGTGCCCGCGTGGGAAGCATCATGGCCGCAGCGTCCGAGGACCTCGCCAACGTGGCAGAAGCCGTGGCGCTCATGGGCGAGGATTCCTCCCTCACCGAAATTGCGGAGGTTTGCGGTGTCACCGATCAGGCGCGTCTGCTCTCGGCCCTGGACGAAGGCCACCGCGCCGATTTGCTGACGTTGGAACTCAACCAGGCCAGCAGTCAGGTGAAGTTCTTCGAACCCTCCGCCGCGGGCGCCATTTACGAGCGCATGCTGCCCAGTCGCCGGGTGGAGCTGCATCATCGCGCGAGCAGGGTCGTGTCCGACGAGTCCCGCAGGCTGGGCCATCTGGTGAGTTCGGCGCCGTCGGCGAATCCCGAACTGGCTGCCCGGTTGCAAGCCTTCGCCACGGAACAAGCCTCCCAGGGTGCTTGGCACGACGCCGCCAAAGCCCTGCTGTCCGCGTCGCGTCTGACCAACGACACCAGGCTTCGCAATGACCTGTTGTTGCGCGCGGTGGACGCGATCATTGGTTCGGGAAACATTGCCGAGGCCAAGGCCTGGGCCGCCGCGGTGGACGATCTGCAGCCCTCGGCCCTGCGCTCCTCCGTGCTGGGGTACCTGTCCGTGGTGACCGGCCAGGATCGCAGTGCCGAAAATCAGCTCGGAGCGGCCTGGCGCAGCGTGAACATCAAACAGGATCCAGATACCGCGGGGCAGATCGCCCAGCGACTGGTCCTGCGTGGCGTGGCGCAATGGGACGGGCCTGCCATGATCTCGTGGGCGGAGAAGGCCATGTCCCTGACGGAACCCACCACCCCCGCCTACATCGAGACCGAGGCGATCTACGGCCTGGGGTTGTTCGCCACGGGCCAGTTGAAAGAGGCTCGCAAGGCGTACGCCAGGGCCTTCGAGCGATGCGAGGAGAACGCCCAGAAGCAGCGGATGGAAATGGGGGCCGGGTGGCTCGCGCTGCGCACGGACGAGGTGGAGACCGCGCAAGCCCAGTTCGAATCCGCCGGGCCCACCAAGTTCCGCGGTGGATCGCTGCGGATCTCGCTGTGGTCGGAGGCGTGGTTGGCACGCACCCAGTTGGTGCTGGGTCATTGGGACGCCGCCGCGGCGACGATTTCCCGGGCCGCCCCGCAGCTCGAGACCGCGCAGATGGACATGCTGCGCCCCCTGTTGTACTGGACGGCCGCCGAGTTGTACTCGATGCGCGGCGACTGGGAGTTGGCCCGCCATTACGTCTCCCTCGCGGCCGTCCCCGCGGACAGTTTCCTGTGCATGTCGGTGCCGTCACTGCTGGCCAAGGCCCGCTTTCTCGAGGCCCGCGGTGATTACGAGGGGTCCTTGGAATGCATGACCCGCGTGGCCGAGTTGGATCCCTGGACCAACACCCGCGTCTCGTTCTGGTCCTGGCAGGACACCTACGTCAACTCCCTGGTCATGACCAACAATCTTGACCGCGCCCAGGAGTTCCTGGACGAGTTCGAAGCCATTGACCGCCCGGAGCACATTCCCACCGATCAGGCCCGCCTCAAGTGGGCCCGCGGCCGGTTGCTGGCCGCCCAGGGAGACCCCGACGCCGCCCGTGATTACTTCGAGGACGCACTCCACGAGCTTCGCACGGTGAACCGCCCGTACCTGCACGCGCGCATCAGTTTCGCCTTTGGGCAGTCGATGCGCCGTGCCGGTAAGCGACGGTTGGCGTCGTCGGTGTTGCGCGCGGCCCGTGATCTCTACGAGATGCTGGGGGCGCACACTTACGTGCAGCGCTGCGATCGCGAGCTCAAGGCCACGGGCGTGGACCAGGGCACCGCCCCGGATCCGGCCGATCCCGTCCTCGCTGCCGTGCAGCGCGAGCGGGTGCAGCTCACCCCCCAGGAAACCGCGGTGGCTGAGCTCGTGGCGGGTGGTTCCACGAACAAAGAGGTCGCCAGTCACCTCTTCATTGCCGAGAAGACGGTTCAGTACCACCTCACCAGGATCTATACGAAGTTCGGCATCCGCTCCCGCAGCGAACTGGCCGCCCGTTACCGCGACAACGAATAATCCCCGTCGCGTACATCCTGCGATGTGCGCGACGGGGATTTCTCCGCAGAGGTGATTACTTGACGTCCGAGGGGTGCTTGGCCAACGGAATCACGGTGATGTCCATGTACGGGAACAGCGGCAGGTTCTGCAGGATGTCATGCAGTTCGCCGTTGGATTCCACGTCGAAGACCGAGTAGTTGGCGTACTCTCCCACCACGCGCCAGATTTCGGGCCACTTGCCCGAACGCTGCAGTTCCTGCGAGTAGGCCTTCTCGGTGGCCTTGATCTCGGCGACCTCGTCGGCCGGCAGATCGGTGGGAATGTTGACGTCCATGTGAACCAGGTACTTCACGGTGTTCTCCTCACGTGTCGGGTTGTACTTATTCGCCCAGCGCGCCACCGGGGGCCGAGGGCCCCGTGTTTTCGGCGAGCGTGCGGGCGGGATTTCGCCGGGCCCTCGCCAGGGACCGGCTGAAACTCAGTGGTTGCGGTAATGCGCGAGCTTGTCCTCATCGATTGCGGTGCCCACGCCGGGTACGTCTCGGACGAAAATTTTGCCGTCCTCGATGCTCAGGGGCTCGGCCAACAGGTCATCGGCCATATCCAGGTAGTTCGACAGCTCCCCCGCGCGTTTGGAGGTGTGCGCGAACGCGGCACCGAAGGTCACCGAGGCGATCGTGCCCACCTGGGTGTCGATCTGGTTGCCCACGTACACGTCGATCCCCATGCCCTGGGCCATTCCCAGAATCTTGGTCGCCTCGGTGAAACCGGAACGGGCGGTCTTGATCGCCAGGAAATTCGCACCGCCGGTCAAGATCTCGCGGGCCGCGGTGCCCAGATCCGGAGCGGACTCATCCGCGGCAATGGGAATGGACGAGTTGGTGACCAGGCGACGTCGTCCGAGGACTTCCCGGGCGTCGTCGGGTTCCTCCAGGAACTCCATGCCCAGGTCCGCCGTCTGGCGCAGCACCTCGGCGGACTCGTTGGCGGACCACCCGCGGTTGGCATCCATGTAGAGGTGCGCCTCGGGGCCGAGGCCCTCGCGAAGAACGCGGGCTGCCTCGATGTCCAGGGTGATGGGGTGGCGCCCCGTCTTGAGCTTGAACGTGTTGATTCCGTGCTTCTCGCGGAATTCCAAAGCCATTTGCAGCAGTTCCTGCGCCGGTTTGAACCCGAGCATGTGCGACACCGTCATGTGGTCCGTGTAGCCGCCCAGCAACGAAGACACCGGCTGGTTCAAATACTTGCCGATCACGTCCCACACGGCAATGTCCACGGCGCCCTTGGCCGTCTGGTTGTGCACCGTGCGGTCCATGACGGTTTGCATGCGATCGCGGGCGAAAATGTCCAGCCCGGAGAGCTGGGGCGAGAAGATGTCCTCCACGACCGCCATGATGGACTTCTGTGTCTCACCGTACGTGTAGGGGCGGGGCGGGGTGTCGGCGACCCCTACGATGCCCTCGTCCGTGTGCACACGCACCAACACGTGATCGGCCTCTGCCACCGAGCCCGATGCGAAGTGCAGGGGGTGGACGTAGGGAATCGAATAAGGAATCGCCTCGATGCGGGTGATTTTCATGCATGGCCTTTCGTGCCGGAGGTTGCCTCGCTGACATCCATCACGAGGTTCACAAAGTTGTGCAGCAGCGTGGAGCGGTCTTCCCTGCGCCACGCCACGGCGAGCTCACTGTCCGGAGAGTCCTCGAGCGGCGCGTAGACCACGCCCTCGAGCTGGAAGGAACGCACCGCCTCCGGGACCACGGCCACTCCCCCGCCCGCGGCCACGAAGGACAGCATGGTGGAGGTTTCCTTGGCCACCTGGCCGATGCGGGGTTGGAAGCCGCCCCGGCGGCACAGTTCGGAAACCATCCGGTACATGACCGATTCCGGCGGGTAGGTGATGAAGGGTTGTTCCTGGAGTTCATTGATGGCCACGGGGCGTCCGGTGGCCAAGGGGCTGTGGGACGGCAGGGCCACCACGAGCTTCTCGCGTGCCACCACTTTGTACTCGATCTCGGAGGAGGCCACCGGCGGGCGCAGCATCGCGGCGTCCAACGTGCGATCGCGCAACCCGGCTTCCATGGCGGGCGTGAGCATTTCGCCCTGCAGCGTCATGGACAATCCGGGCAACGCCTGCTTCACGTGACGCACGATCTTGGGCATGACCCCGTAGGTCGCCGATCCGGAGAACCCCACTCGCAGCACACCGGTGGCACCGTTGCCCACCTGAAAGACGTCCGCTTTGAGGGTCTCCACCTCGTTGACGATCTTGCGTCCGCGGTCCAGCAGCTCCTGCCCCGCCGCGGTCAGATCAACGCGGCGCGTGGTGCGGTCCAACAACTTGACGCCCAGCTGTTCCTCGAGCTGGCGAATCTGCTGCGACAGGGGAGGCTGGGCCATGTGCAGACGCTTGGCCGCACGGCCGAAATGACGCTCCTCGGCCACGGCTATGAAGTAGTTCAGTTGTCGAAGCTCCATGGGGTCCCGCTTCTTCCCGACGTTGTTTTATTAGGATCCTATCTACAATCGGGGTGATTAGGAACATGTTTGGATAAAATAGTTTGGCAGCCTTGAAAGTTCGCCTCAGCGGGTCGGAACACAGTCAGGGGCGCTCGCGCAGCACGTGCTTTTGAATCTTGCCCGTGGTCGTTCGGGGTAGTTCAGCCACCACGTCGATCACGGCGGGTAACTTGTAGCTGGCCAGCCGGTCCTGGAGATGCTCCCGGATCCGTGGACCCGTCAGGCCTGCGGTGTCCGGGAAGAGCACCACGAATGCGCGGCCTGTTTCGCCCCATTTCTCGTCCGGGACACCGATGACCGCGGCTTCCTGCACTCCGGACACATCCAACAAGGCGTTCTCCACCTCTGCCGGGTACACGTTCTCCCCACCGGAGATGTACATGTCCTTGATGCGATCCTTGATGAACAAATAGCCGTCCTCGTCCTCCACGGCAATATCACCCGAGTGGTACCACCCGCCGTCCAAGGCCTTGGCGGTTTCCTCCGGCTTGTTCCAGTACCCCGCCATCACATTGGGCCCGCGAACAATGACCTCCCCGGCCTGACCCGGAGCCACGGGATCACCCAGTGGATCAACGAGTCCGGATTCCGTGAAGAAGTGCTGGCGCCCCGCGGAGCCCAACTTGACTACGCCGTCGCGCGGCTCGAGCATCCGCACGCCGGGGGCGGTCTCGGTCATGCCGAAGCCCTGCATCACGGCCACGTCCAGCTCGGCCCAGGTGCGCAGCATCCGTTCCGGCAGGGGTGAACCACCCACCATGAACGCACGAACGGAGGAAAAATCGGCGGTGTCGAAGCCCTCCGTATGGGAGAGCGAATCCAGCATGGCCGGAACCATGAACGAGGACGTCACGCGGGAATCCTCGAGCTCGCGCAACACGTCCACCGCTCGGAACTGACGATGGATGATGATCGTCCCGCCCAGCATGAACGTGGGCAGTGTCATCATGTTGAGCCCGGCGATGTGGAACAGCGGCGCCACCGCAAGGTGCACCTCGTCCTGACGTAGGTCCTGCCCGATCATCGCGTTGACGTACTGGTAGAAGAGGTTGTTGTGGGTCAACATGGCGCCCTTGGGCTTACCGGTGGTTCCCGAGGTGTACATGATGAGCGCCAGCTCGTCGAGGTCGAGCTGCTCATCGACGGCCGCTTCCCCACCGGACTGCAGGAACGCTTCGTAATCCTGCCCCGGGCCTTCCCCGTCCACGCTCAGCCACGTGCGCACGTCCGTCAGCTCCGGCTCCAGTACCGTGGCGTTCGCGCCCTGATCCCGACCGAAGGCCACCGTGGTGGCACCGCAGTCGCGAAGGATGTAGTCGACCTCCGCCCGCCGCAAGCGCGGATTGATGAGCACCGCGGCAGCGCCGAGCAAGCCGGTGGCGAAGAACGTTTCGAGCAGAGACGGGTGATTGAACCCCATGTAGGCGACCCGGTCCCCGTGTTCCACGCCGGAGTCGCGTAGTGCGTTGGCCAGCTTGCGGACCCGCAGTTCGAAGTCCCGGTAGGACACGGATCGCCCCTCGAACACCACAGCGGTTGCGTCGGGACGGACCATGACGCGGCGGGCGGGCCACGTGCCGATTCCAAGGTTCACGGTTTTCCTCCTCAGCTCCCCGCGGGGAGCGCAGCACCGCGACGAATGTCACGTGCAAACCATGGAATCGTCAATCGTTGTGATTGTCAATAGTTATTGATCGCACACAATCACTCGTGTCAATTCACGCCCTCGCATGATGCAATGGTGACCATGAGCGAACCGATTGCCCAGGCCAAGGAAGAGCTGACCCCCGATGCCCGGGGCTCGTGGGCGGCCACGGTCAAGTCCTTGGTGATCCCCCGCCCCATTGCGTGGATCTCCACCCGCTCGGCCGCCGGCGTGGACAATCTCTCGCCCCACTCGTACTTCACCATGGTCTCCTCCGACCCGACCATTGTGCAGTTCGTCTCCACCGGGATGAAGGACACCCTGCGCAATGTGTTGGAGACCCGGGAGTTCGTGGTCAACCACACCTCCGTGGCGCTCTTCGAGAAGATCAATGCCACGGGGACCGATTACCCACCCGATGTCAGCGAATTCGACCGGGTCGGTCTCACCAGGCAACCCTCCCGCACGGTTGCGGCCCCGCGGGTGGCGGAATCGCCGGCGAGCATGGAATGCACCCTGCATGGCGAGCCCCTGCGGGTGGGAAACGGTTACGTGGTCTTCGGTGAAGTCACGCACGTGGCCGTGATCCCGAGCGCATTGGGCGAGCGAGGACCAGTGGCGCGGGCGCTGGATCCAATTGCCCGCCTGGGGCACGACGAATGGGCCGGCCTGGGCGAGATTCGGTCGATCCGACGCATCCCGTACGACAGCATCAAGAATCGCACCGACGGCGATCCCACCTGACGCACCGACGGGCTGCGCACTGCGCGGGAAG
This sequence comes from Kocuria sp., assembly GCF_030536815.1. GTDB lineage: Bacteria > Actinomycetota > Actinomycetes > Actinomycetales > Micrococcaceae > Kocuria > Kocuria gwangalliensis. The sequence goes on along the minus strand of NZ_JAUNPE010000026.1, from coordinate 1,577 downwards.
GGCGACGCCGCCGCGAGAGTCTCGCGGCGGCGTCGCCCTTCGTGGCTGGCCGGAACCGCACAAGGAACCAGCCGTGCCCGGCCCCGAAGCACTCAGTGGTCCAGCAAGTGCTCCTCAAGGATCTTCTCTTTGACCGCCCGGCGCAGGGTTTTCCCCAGCATGGTGCGCGGCAGCTCGTCCATGGCCACGATCCGGCGGGGCACCTTGTATCGGGTGACCTTGTCGTAGCAGTGCTCGCGCAACTGCTCCTCGTTCAGGGAGGCCCCGGGAGCAAGCATCACCGCGGCCACCACGGTCTCGTTGCCGTTGTCATTGGGGATGCCCACGACCGCGGCGTCCTCGACCGAGTCGTGGAGTTTGAGCGCCGTTTCCACCTCGGTGGGTGCCACATTGAAGCCACCGGTGATGATGACCTCCTTGATCCGATCGACCACCCGCAGGAAGCCCCGCTCGTCCACGGTGACAATGTCCCCGGTGCGCAGCCAGCCGTCCTCGGTGAGCAGCTTGGCCGTTTCCTCCGGGCGCTTCCAGTACCCCTGGGTGACCTGAGGACCGGTGACCCACAGCTCACCCTCCTGATCCAGGGCCACATCCTCCCCGGACTCCGGATCGACCAACCGGATGTCGGTGCTGGGGAACGGAACACCGATCGACCCGGCGGTGCGCTGGTCGCTCAGCGGATTGCATGAGACCAGGGGTGAGCACTCGGTCAGGCCGTACCCCTCGATCAACATGCCGTGCGTGGCATCTTCCCAGGCCTTGACCAGTGGAACGGGCAGAGTCATGGCCCCGGAAACCGCTACGCGAATGCCGGACAGGTCCTTGCCCTGCTCCTGCGCCGCATCCAAAACCTTTTGGTACACCGGCGGCACGGCCGGTAGCACGGTGGGCATGGACTTCTTCATGGCCTTCAGGATCAAATCCGCTCGCACCGTGGGGAAGAGCACGAGCTTGGCGCCCAGGGACATGGCGAACGTCATGCCCAGGGTCAGACCGAACGCGTGGAACAGCGGCAGCACTGCGTACACGACTTCCTCGGAGGTGGTGCCGAGCCAGTGCTGACCCATGACCGCGTTGGACTCCAGGTTCCGATGTGTGAGCATTGCGCCCTTGGGTGTGCCGGTGGTGCCCGAGGTGTACTGCAGTAGGGCCACGTCCGTGGCCGAGGGGCGGCGGTGATCCGCGCGAATCGGATCCGCGCTGATCAGCTTGCGCCACGGCACGGTGCCGGGGGCCGCCTCGGTGAGCTCAGCTCGTTGCTGCCTGAGTTTCTTGACGGGCAACCGGAGCGCGGTGCGCATGACCAGCGGCATCGCCGCCGTGATGTCCACGGACACGATGTGTTCGATGTTGAGGTCCTTGGGCATGGACGTGATCCGCGAGGCGATCTTGTCCCACACGATGGCGACCCGAGCACCGTGGTCCTCGAACTGGTGTCGGAGTTCGGGTGCCGTGTACAGCGGGTTGTGCTCGACCACGATGGCGCCCAGGCGCATGGCTGCATAGAACGCCACGATGTGCTGCGGGCAGTTGGGCAAGACGATGGCCACGCGGTCACCGGCCTCCACGCCCATGAG
>NZ_JAUNPE010000025.1 GCF_030536815.1 Kocuria sp. | reverse complement strand
TGGTTGTGATTATTTCACGCAGGGCTTCCTACTACCCCAACTTTGCAACAGCACCGAATGCCGAAGGTTTCCTTTGAGGCCACAAAAGAAATAAGACCCCCGACCTAGCGATCAGAAACGCACCTCATAATGCTCACATCATGGGCGTGATTATTTCTGATTTTCCGCAGTGTTCTCAGACAGTGCCCGGTACAGAGTCGCCCTTGAAACACCGAAGTCCTCAGCGATCTGGGTTTTCGACTCCCCCGCCGCAACACGCGCCTTAGCATCCACCACCTGCTCTGCGGTTAAAGCCTTTTTCCGCCCAGCATATTTGCCGGCCTTCTTCGCCAACGCAATCCCCTCAGCCTGACGCTCCCGAATAATGGAACGCTCAAACTCTGCAAACGACCCCAGCACACCCAACATGAGCTGCGCACGAGGATCAGACTTTTCAGAAGAAAACGAGAGATTCTCTTTCAAAAACTCCACACTCGCCCCCTTAGCAGTGATCTGACTAATCAGTTGCTGCAAATCCACCAGTGATCTAGCGAGACGATCAATCGAAGCCACCACTAAAGTGTCACCAGCACGCAGATACGCCAGACAATCTTCTAAACCTTGGCGGTCTTTGCGTGAGCGAGCGGAGATCTTGTCCATAAATTCTCGATCCACGCGTCCAATGGATTCCCGCTGACGATCAACATGCTGGTCAGCGCTTGATACTCGCACATAGGACACCCGTTGACCTGGAGTTTTCTCAACCAAGGCTACATTCTCCTGTGCTGGAGTTTCCAGTGCTTGCTCCTGTGGGGTCACAGTCGAAGATGGTGGTGTCGCAGCCGCAGGTGAGACGTCTTGAGCTGTACTGTCTACTGCTTTTGTCTCCACTGTGTTGTCTTGGCCTGCGGCAGTGTCCTTTTTGAGAGCTTCTTTGAGCTGTTCGGGGGATTTCCACCCGGCTCTTGCTCCACCGTCAAAGATGATGTCGCTGGTTATGAACTGCTCGACCTTGGACCACTTCTTGTTACCCTCATATATTTTCGCCCGTGTGTAATGGGTGTACACGCGACTGACCTTGAGGCGTCCTTTAACCGTGCCGTTGGGTGCCCAGGTGGCATGGCTCCGGTTGTGGGAATACTGATCCCAGCGTTCTCCCCCATCGTCGAGAATGAGATTGGTATCGACTGATGCTGTTTTATAGTCCCAGTCTCGACCGTTGTTTATGGGGTAATGAATCTGTGTTGTCTTTTTGCCCTTGCGGACGATCTGAATTTTATGGGTGGGAACACCCATCTCATTTAGCAGGGTTCCGAGTCGTGGCATGATGTTCCCTTTTGTCTCATTAGGGTTATTGGCTTTAATGAGAAGTGTATCAAAATTAAGAATTGGGACATAGTGATACAGCAAAAATGTTTCTGAACAACATGTCTCACTAGGGTATACCCAAATGCGACTTATAGAAGATTGGCAACAACGATACAGGCATCAACAAATATTTCGGAGTCCCATCAATAGGGCCTAGGGAACTATCTGCGGCGTTTTCGGCGTTCACGTGGATCCTTTGCCAGGATCTCTGGGATGGGATCGTTACCTAGGTACCACTCTCGAATAGTTGGATCGATTTCTTCGAGAAGGGTCAACAACTCGTTCCGGTGTCGTTCAGTATCCACGCTAAGAATGGGCTCATGATGGGCAATACGGTTGCGAAACAGCTTGAGACGATTGAGCCGGTGAGATAGTTCACCAGGGTCAGTGTCTTTGGGAAAGGCCGCGCTGACGACATCGTTCCAGAGTTCAAGCCTGCGGTAGTAGGTCGTTTCGTCGGGAAGGTATTGCAATGTCTCGTCGGGAAGTGTCTTTGGTGTCTGGGGGGCGAAGTGTTCCCCCCAGACTCCTAGGGTTATCTGAGCAAGGACGTCGCCATTGGCAAGTGGGTGCCCCGCCCGCGGGTGTGGAGCATCAACGGTGATTCCTCCTCCGCTATCTCGGTTACCCTTGGCGTTGAGAGCATAGCTGCGGAAAGTTTTAACCTTGCCGGAAAACTCTGCTCTCAACGGTTGAGGCATAGCTTCTGGGTCGAGCAGCCAGTCGCGGTGGCCACCGTTATCCTGGCACCACTCCCCGATCCGTTCATCCAGACAATTGCGCAGGAGGACTTCTGCCACGGAGATGAGTTGCCAAAAGGATGCTGAGGCTTCCCCATTCCACCGATATAAGGCGAGAGCCCGCTTGGCGTGGTGATCAGTCGCGACAAGATAAGGCTTCATCCTATCCTGACCCAGACGACTTACGAGCCGAATCTCCCTTGGTTTGCCGTGAATTGAAGTAAAAGTCATTATCGTATAATCTCATAGACGAGAGGGCAGGAGCCGCCAGGCTTACTGACCCCATTCCCAAAAACGCTGTCGTCGCGAATACCAGGCTTTTGTCTGAAGCATCGTGCGGGAGCGTTTTACTTTTCTTGGTATGGCCCCGTTCTAGGAGTCGTTGCAACACTCTGAAACCTGCAGGGAACAACTCACATGGCCAACGACGGCCCATTCCGTTCATTGACTGACACCGATAAGCAGGTCCTGGTCGACCGGATCCACAACGGCGCCAGCGTGAGCCACGCCGCCGGCGAGCTCGGGCTGCACTGCCGTCATACCCTGAACTAGCCCGCACCCTCGGACTCGCAAACGTTGAGCATCACGGCAAGCGATAACTTCCGACGCAGCTATTCTACATCCGGTGTGTATGGCCGCGGACCTAGACTACAACGGGACCGACATGCCGTTTATCTTGATTTGATGCCCTCGGCTATCACTCAGTATCTGCCAGGCCAGAATCGACGATTAATGAATGCATGCGTAGTCGCTCAACGCATGCGCTCGGCAAGCTGGTCGAAGAACTCGGCGAGCATTCTGTTTGCGCCATCTTTCATCAACTCTGCCCCGCCAAACCGGTAGACCTCGTACCCGGCGATCTTAAGCCGTCGATCTTCGGCAACCATTTCACTATAGAGGGCAGGGCTCGCGATCTCACCCTTCGCGTAGTGATGCTTCCCGTCGACCTCGAGGACGACGCGATGCCTGCTAGAGAACAGAATAAGAAAGTCCATCCGCTGTCGCGCCAGCGGACTACCGCTCTGGCCGGCAGCCCGACGAGCCAACTGGGTCGTGGGATCGAAATGCAGATAGACCTGCGGGATCAGAGCCGGAATGCCGAATTGATCGCCCTTGTAGCGTGCCGCATAGGTGTCGAAGACCAGCCGCTCGACCGGGTTGTCTCCCAGTGATGCTCGCAGGCGCTTGTGCAAATCCACCCCGACGTCCCGAGTTGGTACAGTATCGGCGATGCCCTGGCGCTTTCGCCACCACTCGATCAGATTGTTGTATGTCAGGCCATCGTCCGGGATCGGCTGGTCGAACACGAGGCAGTATTCGCCGTTGCGGACGATCTCTATGTCGTTGTTGACGGCATCGCGGAGCACTAGCTCGGGCTTGGGTCCATTCGCGGCGAAAATCAAGTTCTTCGCCGGTGCGCCGACACCCCCACCACGGTCATATTCTGCGAGCAAAGCAGTCAGATCGGCAAGCAGGCTGTCGGCTACGTCGAGCTCAGCAACGATACGTCGCGCCAGCGCCACGAGGCGGGGAAGATCCCAGCCCTCGGTGTACAACTGGATGACATCACGCTTGGTGTACCCGTCATTGGTTGGCTGATGATCCACCTTCGGCCATGACAACCGGAACTCCTCAGCCAACACGATCTCGAGGTCATTCCGCGTGTAGGTCATGAGCGCTTCTTCAATGGCCCTCCGAAATGTACGTACGGAAACCTTCGGTGCCGCCTTTGGAGAATCTGTGAAGACAGCGTCGAAAAAGTTGAAACCACTCATTACGTCATTACCTCCACCCCGGAACAGGTTATTTGCTACTTCTGTTACTAGACGAAGCCGGTCGGTACAGCCCGGAGAGACACCAGGTAGTCGTCCCCGGCCTGCGTAAGCTTCCAATACACAGCTTTATCGCTTACCGTGCGCTTCTTCGTGCCCGTAGTAATTAGGCGCAGTGCCCTCAACTGGACAATGATTGATCCCCAAGACTTATCCGAGATTTCTGCCGTCGCTTGGCGCATATCGCTTATCCAATTGTCGACGTTGTTTTGAATCTCACTGAGCATATGGCTGTTAATGGTATTGCGGAGCGCGGGCTCAGGGGCCTCGTCAATCATGAATGGGCCAACAACCTCCATGATGTCGTCCCACGTGTAGGTGAGTTCACAGACTTCTTCGGTGCGGCCACGGCTCTGGCTATATCCCTTGTACTTCAGCGAAATTTCGATTTTTTCTTGTCCGTGAGCAAATGACTCATCGATGTGCGTAGAGGTCGCGGCGGAATTCTCCACTTCTTTCTTCTCGAACTGGGCAACTCTTGCTTTGAGCTCAGCGATCTCGGCCCGGGTCTCCGGTGTCATCGCCTGATCCCCGCGTATCCACCCAGGGCGAGGATTGTTTTTGATGAGGTGCATGAGGCCACGAGTGACTTTCGAACCGAGGTCCTCAGCATTTGACCAGTCACGCGTCATCTTTAACTGGACTTTCGTGCGGAACTCCGCGAGCCTTTCGGCTGCTTTGCCATCTTTGTCGGTCTTTCCGACCGGGATCAAGTCAGGCTCAGCAGGGACGAAACCCATGACCGGGATACCGAGCTCGATCGCGTAGTCGTACTCCTTCTCGGTGTAACTGATGCCCTCTTCAGTGACCGAACCGTATCGACCGCCCAGGACCACCAGGTAGTAATCGCTTTGCTCGATAACACCCTTGATCAGAGTCCACTGATCAGTATTTCCCGCGGGGAACAATTCCATGCCTGCTGGTAGGCAGTCCATCTCAAGCAGCGCCTGCATAATCTCACGACGTTCGTCGATAAGATCGGTGAAGGTGGAGCTGATGAATACCTGATAACGCCTGTCCATGCTTCGAATTCTAATCGAGCACATAACAGGCACTCATAAACAGGCCAACCCGTGCTCTGAGTGGCTACGGGTGTAACAGGCTCGTCCCCTATTTGGTGGACGCTGACCCCGGCCCAGAAATGCCCTACAGAATGGCTGGGGTGACCGAATCCATCTTAGTTTGTTGGGCCGTCTGGAAATTAGGGTAGCTCCTGACAAGCTCGTAGACTGCCTGCTTTCAAATAGACGATTCCCTCACTCCATTTGTGGGGCCAAGGAGGCATTCCCGGCTTAACCATTCAGCACAGTCCAGAGCCCATGGCTCGCTCATGCTCTTTGGAGGATGGATCAGCATTGGCGATTGACCTAGTGTTCCATTCACCCTGTGCACTCTCCATATCGACAAGGAAGACCATTCTACATTTGGAGCATGCCTCCACGGCCTATCGCGCCCAGGGCGTAACCGTGGATAACGCGCGCTCCATTGTTGGTACAGAGACGGATCGTCGCGCATTGTATACCCCAACAAAACGATTGGGGGGTGCGCAACAACTCCCTCCTCGTCGATGCCGGAAAAGCCTTGGGCTCCCTGTGTTATCTCTCAAGAAAATATGGGTTAATGAAGCTGACCCGTACAACTATTCTGCATTTCCTGCGAGGGTCAAGCGCCTGGTCTAAACTTTTTTCATGGCGCCTTCAAAGAATCGACTGACCCTTGCACACCCGGTCTATCTCGACACTCCGATGCTTCTCAGTTTCATTGCGACCATGAAAGATGGAGTTTCGCTTGGTTCAGCAGTGACTGAAAATCGAGCCAAGAACAGCTCGTTTGATGTTTCCGGACACGCCGACGGTGGAACGGAGAGTATCCTCGCCATTCTCGGGCTTAAGGTTAGCGCGACAGGTGAATTGGCTAGGACCAGCGAGAAAGAAAAATCTGTCGAGGAATCCTTCATCCGACAACACACCGTGGCATCACTGTTTAGTCTGCTTATTCAAGGTCTCACAGAAGCCGAGGCCGTCAAGATCAACCCTGATATCAGTGACATTGAAAATGGCGACCTTATTATCTTTAATGCGAAAATCACGGAGAGCCCTCTTGAAGTTGCATTAGCCACCATTGAGGGAATTCTGCCATTAATGGAACTGGGCCAACCTGGTCAGCCTGCCCCATCTCGGAATCAGCAGCAGAGCCAAAAGAAGAAGTCTCCCAATCACTCCAATAATAATCGATCGAACGAGGTCATGGGAATAGATGCGATCAAGGCAATAGTGGAGGTGATTAAACAGGATCAAGAATCATCACCTGTAGTGGATTTAGTAGCGTACGGGGAGCGCTACGCGGCAATCCTCACGGCAGATCGAACTTATTTTTCAGCCGCTTCACGTGCCGCAATCGTTGATGGGCAGTTCAAAGTTGTAGGTAAGGTGACTGCTGTTTTTCCGGATAACACCGAAGAGATATCAGTTTTAAGGCGCGGCGCTTCCGCACAGTTATCCGGGATGACTGAAATCTGGACTACTCTCATCGATACTTTTAGTTCAGAAGTGCTTAGAAATCCACTTCCCCCAGTAAAAATTAAGGGGCCTCTGGTTCAGGTTCTGCCCCTCGCGATCTATATCTAATTCGATCTTGGGTCACGCAAGGCCAAGTACCTTCCTCTGCTCGCCGTGTTCTGTGACATACCCGTCGGGATGATTGCCGTTTCAGGAGTCGTCTGCATGACGGGCACTAAGCGGCCGTCAGATTGAAGCCGACGGTGTCACTGACGGCTGGCATGGCGCGACCTGTTGACTTATCCAGATCACGGACTCACAGGGCCGCTATGCCAGGCGATAACCTGCGAAGCACAGTCGAAGTTCAAGGGTGCGGAAACCTTAATGACGGTGGTGGGGCGGCACCGTCCGCGAACAGGGCCTAGTGAAGGCTTTCTCGGCTCATCCCGGTTTGCGCAGGGCCGCAAGTTCCGCGTCTTTCTCGGCGTCGGATTGCTCGACGGCGACGCCCACCTTATTCTCTTCTGCGCGTACCCAGTTGCGGATAGTCGATGTTTTGATGCCGATGACAGCTTCGACAGCGCGTAGTGCAGCTGCCTTGGATGAAGCGCCGTCAGCGAGCTCCTCGAAGTACAGGCGTACCGCCCGCTGACAGGTCTCCTGGTCGTAGGGGCTGATAGCCATGATGTTCCTCCTGCATTACATCATGCCCTCTCACCAACCCAGGCCGGTTTAGCCGTCGTTCGTGACGGTCCTGGTGGATTTGACCCCACTGGTGGACGGCCGTGGGCCCGCCCGACTGCTGGACATGCGCCCGGGACGCAGCGCAGAAGTCCTACGGACCTGGCTCAATCAGTGCACCCCAGGATTCCGGACCAACGTGCAGGTGGTGACCATGGACGGCTTCGCCGGCTACGCCACCGCGGTGGACGAGGCACTACCTGCCGCCACCAAAGTGATGGACCCCTTCCACCTCGTGCACCTGGCTGCGGACAAACTCACCGGCTGTCGGCAACGACTCCAGCGAGAGACCGCCGGGCGTCGGGGACGCAAGGACGATCCATTGTACAAATACCGTCGCACCCTATTGACCAGGACGAACTACCTCACGGTCCGGCAGAAGCAACGACTGGACCTGTTGTGGGCCACCGACGATGAGTACGTTGCTCTGGAGGTGACCTGGATGTTCTACCAGGACATGATTCAGGCGTACGAGCATCCGAAGAAATCAGAGGGGAAGAAGCTGATGGAACGGATCATTAACACCCTGCACAAGGAGCTGCCCGCAGGGCTGGAGGAGCTCGCCCAGCTGGGTCGGACGCTGTGGCGCCGGCGTGAGGACGTGCTCGCCTACTTCGACATCGGCGCATCCAACGGCCCTGTGGAAGAGATCAACGGCAGGCTCGAGCACCTGCGTGGTATCGCTCTGGGCTTCAGGAACCTGGACAACTACATCTTGCGGTGCCTGATTCACTCCGGACAGCTGCAAAACCGGATCAACGCACTCTAGATCGTGAAGAGCCGATAATCCCACCGACTCCCGGGCCACCTGCAGGCGGATACCGAAGGCATACAACACATCCTGATCAGTAAGCATCCTCCTCACCCTCCTCCACGAACCCGACAATATCAATAGATCACATCTAGGAAATTATGGTGGCCCGGACCCGGGCCGTCTTCCTCCGGCGCCGACCACCGGGTGGGTTCTACTCCAGATGGCCCCAGCGCGGGGATGGAAGGGCATGTCGGCACCGTGTTGCTGTGAGAACACTGAAGGAAGGCCGTCAACTGACAACCAACTATGTCTCTGGTCACACACGCGGCCGGATGACTTGCTAGACTGGGGCAGGTCCGCCTTCAGGTGGCGAGTAGGATCTTGCTTTCGTGGCAGGTTCTGATCGCCCAGCCTGACAATCGAGAACACCCAAGGAGCATATCATGGTCAATCGCAACATCCAGGAGCTTGCCAACGCCACCGCTTACGACAGCACCGGGGACAAGCTCGGTTCCGTCAAGCAGGTCTACATCAACGACGCCACCGGCCAGCCCGATTTCGTTGAGGTCGGCCACGGTCTGTTCGGCATGAGCTCCAGCCTGGTGCCGCTGCGCGGCCACCAGCTCACCGGTGACGAGCTGCGCCTGGGGTTCACCAAGGACCGCATCGCCGATGCCCCGGATTTTGATTCCGAGGCCCACCTCTCCGACGAGGACCAGGCGGTCATCTACCGTCACTACGGCCTGGAGGGCACCGACAACTTGGAAACCTACGACGCCGACTACGACCGTGACCGCGCTGATCTGGCCGGCGGAGTAGATGTGGAGCGTAAGCACGAGCGTGTTGACACCGGTGTAGACACCACGGACGCTGATTCGATGACGCTGTCGGAGGAGCGGGTCAACGTCGACAAGCAGCGCGTGGAGACCGGTCAGGTGCGTCTGCGCAAGTATGTCGTCCACGACACCGAAACCGTCGAGGTCCCCGTCCAGCGCGAAGAAGTCCGCATCGAACGCACCCCCATCGACGCCGATGATGCGCACGCTGTGCGCGGCGGCGATCTCACCGAAGATGAGGTATCGGTCACCCTGTCCGAGGAGCGGGTGACCGTGACCAAGGAAACCGTCCCGGTCGAGGAGGTCAGCCTGCACAAGGAGACCGTCCGGGAGACCGAAACCGTCCGCGAGGACGTCGCCCGTGAGGAACTCGAGATCGACGGCGACCGCGAGATCACCGGCGACATCGACGAGGATCCCACCCTGCGCCGCTAAACACCGCGCCCTGCTTTTGTCCAGGCCCTGCCCGACCCCGTGTGGTCGGTCAGGGCCTGACTGCATCCCCACCTCACCCCTGCCACCCCCCGACATATTCACTCACCGTTATGTGACTGATGAGAGGATCTTCCTTCATGGCTGTCCAGGAAAACATCGACGACACATTGGACGCGGTTGACGCCCCCGCCCCCGACAGTGACACAAAACCCGATTCTCCGCCGAAGCTCACCTCCGCCAGCTGGAAATACGCCGTGAAGAGGTCCGGGCAGGAGTTCCTCGCCGACGGCGGCACGGACCTGGCGGCCATGCTCACCTACTTCACCGTGCTGTCCCTGGCACCGTCGATGCTTGCGGTGTTCTCCCTGCTGTCCCTGGTGCTGGCCAGCAACGCGGGCGCAGTGACCACCCTGGCCGAGGACTTCACCACCACCTACGTACCCACCGACTACCAGGACCTGGTCATCGATCTAATCGACACCATCACCGTCTCCACCACCGGCGGCATTGTTGCCCTGATCATCGGTGTCGCCACCGCCCTGTGGTCAGCCTCTGCGTACGTGAAAGCGTTCTCCCGCAGCACCAACACCATCTACGAGCGTGCTGAGGGCCGCGGGCTGATCACACTGACCGGCACCATGCTGGCAACCACCCTTGTCCTGCTGCTGGGGATCGTGCTCATCCTCATCTGCCTCGTGCTCAACGAGACCGTGGTCTCCGGGCTGCTCGGCCCCGTCGCGGCATCCTTCGGCCTGGGCGGAGTCCTCGACTTCCTCATGGGCACCTTCCTGCCCGTCTGGGCGTGGGTGAAATGGCCGGTGATCCTGGTCCTGCTCGTCCTCCTCATCGCCGTGCTCTACTACTTCACCCCGAACGTCCGGCAGCCGAAGTTCCGGTGGGTCAGCCTGGGCTCGATCGTCGCGATCATCGGCATCGCCGCAGCCGCGGGCCTGCTCTACCTGTACTTCTCGTACCTGGGCGGGTACAGCTCCTACGGCACGATCGGCGGTGTCATGGCCCTGCTGTTTACCCTGTGGGTGTTCAACATCGTCCTGCTGCTGGGCGTGGAGATCGACGCCGAGGTTGAACGCGCCCGCCAGCTGCAGGGCGATATTGCGGCAGAAGACAACATCCAGCTCCCCCCGCGCGACACCGCCAAGGTGGAAAAACAGCAGAAGATACGCGAACGGCTCGAATCCCAGGGCCGGGAACTGCGCGCCACCCACAATCAGGACTCCCACGCTGCCACCTCGGAAAAAGCCGATGACCCCCAGGACCATGATGCGCCAGTCCCCGACGACAGGGGTTCTTCGGGCAGTACCGCCCACCGGCCGTAGTCCTCTTGTTCCCCCTTCTTTATCCGGGTCCCTGCCTTCCTCTTGGCCTTGTCCACCCCGCCAGGTAACCGGCGGGCCATCAACCGTGCCGCCGACCCAGGGTGGGCAGATGATCCTGACCGCCTCGCCGCGTCGGTGCACCGCTGAGACACCTCCATCACCTCCAGGGTGTGTGTCAGCCTAGCGAGGGCAACCAGCCGGGCACCGCAAGGTGGTGCCCCCGGGACTGTCCCTGTGACCTGGGCATCGGGTTACGGGAGGAGCCGGGTATGATGAATAGGTTGTATTCACTGTCGGTTATAGGTTGGCCGACCTTATGTCAGGAGGCTGTCATGCCGGATCATTTGTCCCCGGCCGGTGCCCGGAAAACTTTTACCCGGTTTACCACCGCCACCGCTGATTACCTCGGCAAACCCGGGGTGTTTATCGTGGCGGTCATCGCCATCGTGCTGTGGGCTGCCAGCGGGCCGGTCCTGGGGTTTTCTGATACCTGGCAGCTGATCATCAACACCGGCACCACCCTGGTGACCTTCCTGATGGTGTTTATCATCCAAAACACCCAGAACCGTGACAGCGCGGCGATACACCTCAAGCTCGACATCCTCATGCGTGAGCACAACATCACCGACCCGATGGTCTATGACGCGGAAAACCGCGGAGAAGCCGAACTCGAGGCACTCAATGAACAGATCACCCCACCCCAGGACAACTCTTCCCAGCGCAGGCGGTGACACCCAGGCCGTGGACTCAGGAAGTGAAAGAATCTACGATACGCCCACCAGCATGCCCGGCGATTCCCCGACCACAGGTAGGCGCACATCAAGAGGAAGGCAGGAGAAGTGACCGGCATGAGCGATGATCTTCAGGCACACATCCTGGCTGCCGCGGCGCTGACTCTGGCCGCCCACGAGCACCACCAAAAGCCTGGCCCCTGCAGTCATGACCATACCGCTATCCCGATGGTTATTCTCGGACGAATGAAACTTCGACTGGCCAAAGAATTACACGATAAGTTGCTTTAAGCTGATGCTGATATGGCAAAGGCAGATTGGGGTACCGCAGCTGCAACTGCTATTGGTGTACTCGGTATTGGTCTCGGATTCTGGTGGGCTGACTCGATTGCAGCATTGGTAATTTCAGTGTCCATCGTGAAAGTTGGGGTCACAAACATCAAGGCAGCAGTATCAGGACTCAGTGATGCACGGGCTACTCGTTACGATAACTCTGAATCGCACCCACTGACTGAAGAAGTGGAGCAACTTGCACGCGAGACGGGTTGGGTCTTGCAAGCCCGGGCGCGCATTCGCGACCAGGGGCACATCTTCCATACGGAAATGTTTGTCGTTCCAGTATCTAATTACGTGCCTACTCCGGAAGAAACTGCCCATTTGCGAAACCAGATTGAAGAATTGGACTGGAAATTGCAGGACACAGTCGTAGCAGTGGTGGAAGATCTAGACAACCAACAAGTACCGCCCTCGGACGAGAATCAAGCCGAGAGCGGTACTGGATAGGTTTTCGATCAGCGCAGTTGCAGCTTCATGAGAGCTGTGTCGCTTAAGGGGTGGGTGTTCCTCCGGTAACGCCCAGGGTTTCACCGGCTACATAGCTTGCTTCATCAGATGCTAGGAAGACGTAAGCGCCGGCTAACTCGACTGGATGGCCAGCCCTGCCGATTGGTGCGTGCTGGCCAAAACCTTCAATCTTTTCCTGCGGTTGGCCGTGGCTTGGCTGCAGCGGAGTCCAAAATGGCCCTGGTGCCACAGAGTTTACGCGAATGCCTTGGTCAATAAGGCTGGTGGCCAAGCCCTTGGACAGGTTGTTCATAGCGGCCTTCGTCATGGCATAGTCCAGCAAGGTTGCTGAAGGTTCATAAGCCTGGATCGAGGATGTGAAAATGATGGAAGAACCAGGCTTTAGGTGAGGGATAGCGGCCTTGGTGACGCGAAATGTCCCGTACAGATTGACCTGCATGGTTTGATGAAAATCTTCATCATCAATGTTAGTTAGGCCGTCGGCCCACACTTGGCGTGAAGCATTGTTGACCAAGATGTCTAGGCCGCCGAGAGCTTCGACAGTTTTATCAACCAGCGTGCGGCAGTAGTCGGCGTCTTTGATATCACCTGGGTAGGCGAAAGCCTTTTGTCCTGCGTCTTCAATAGCTTTGATCACGCGATCAGCATCAGGCTGTTCTTCTGGCAGATAAGCAATGGCTACGTCTGCACCTTCGCGGGCATAAGCGATGGCTACGGCTGCACCGATTCCGGAATCGCCGCCAGTGATTAAAGCTTTCCGGCCCTGCAACCTGCCGTGTCCTGTGTAGCTGTCCAAGCCGATATCTGCTTGTGGTGACAGTTCAACGTCAAGGCCTGGTTCGGGTTGGGTTTGTTTGTCGGGGTCAACGGTTGGGTATAGCGTACGTGGATCTTTTGGCATTGTTCTTCGCCTCTTTCCTCGAACGAATCTTTGGCCATGATCCATTGTAGGGGTATTTGAACCGTCACGGGTATCTTGCCGCCTTCCAATGAGGAAGGATCAACAACATGAACAAGCACTACGACCCGGAGTTCAAGGCCCGGGCCATCCGCCTGGTGCAGCAGCAACGCAGTGACTACCCGTCAATGACTGCGGTGTGCCGCGCTCTCGGTGACGAGCTCGGAGTCTCGCGTGAGACGCTGCGCAACTGGGCCCGCCAGGCCGACATCGACGCCGGAGACGCCCCCGGTGTCACCACCGGTGACAACGAGGAGATCCGGCGCCTGCGCAAGGAAATCAAGCGACTGCGGGAATCCAACGAGATCCTCAAGGCGGCGACGGTTTTCTTCGCCGGGGAACTCGACCCCCGAAACCGCTGATCATCGGGTTCATCGACCAGATGAGAAGCTAAGGCCACGCCGTCGAGTCGATCTGCCGGGTCCTGCGGGGGCAGGGTGTGGCGATCGCGGCGCGGACCTACCGCCACGCCAGGGCCACCGGCCCGTCGCCCAGGACGGTGTCCGATGCGCAACTGCTGGACACCCTCCACGGGCTGAAAGGTACCCCGGAATCGTTGTACGGACGGCGGAAAATGGTTGCCCACCTGCGGCGCCTCGGCCACGAGGTGGCGCACTGCACCGTCGACCGGCTGATGGGTGTCGCCGGAATGGCCGGGGTGAGCAGGCGCAAGTCACCGTCACGAAGCAAGAAGAACCAGCCTGAGGACCGGGCGTTGGATCTGCTGCACCGGGACTTCACCGCAGCGGCACCGAACCTGGTGTGGGTCGCGGACTTCACCTAATCCGTCATTTATTCTAGGTCATCCTAAAGGTGTTAGAAACACTTAACGTAACAGTTTTTGGTGCACAATAGTTATCACCATGTCACTTCCTAATCCAGGCAGAGAAAGATACCTCGGGGACCTGACCCCTGTCTTCCCTGACCTGGTCAAACGTCATTTTAACGCACTAGCAGCACATGAAGTTTACGTCGGCGATATTACTTACCTACCGATCGCAGATGGCACGAACATGTATCTGGCTACGGTCATTGATTGCTATTCTCGCAGATTGGTGCGTTTTGCGATTGGGAGATCATTCGAACCAGTAACAGGAACTTCACCACCAAGTGGAGACCCCATCCACCCAGCAGACCACCCATTACGCTGGTACACCTCAGCATTACGAGTAGCAATAGCATGAGCACCAGAAGGACCTGATCCCTGTTTGGTAGACACCTAACAGGGATCAGGTCCTTCCTTCATCTTCTCGTCTCTTGCGCCCACGTTTAACCCGCCAGAAGAAAGAAAATGCCGGGCAGCACGGTACAAACACATTCACGCACCGATTCGACAGGACTGTACGACTGTTCCACAACGCAATCATCAAGTGAGTCTCATCATGGCACCCGGCAGATCAGGCAATTTTCCGGGTGCCACGATATCAACATTTTCCTCCTACCGCTCCCAGACGCGGTGAGAGGCGAGAAGCTCCGTCACCGGGTCCGCAGCCTGGGAAGGAGAGGCGACGGCGACGATACCGGGCTGGTTGACTTCGACGCGAGCAGCACCCAGTGCGACGCCGGCATCCGGCCCAGCGAGGATGATTGCCTTCTTGTGGCGCTCAAATTCACCCAACATCGTGGCCACCTCCGGGATAGCAGGAGGGTTGACCACCACGACAGCATCAAACTCGATAGAGCGGGCGGTGAGGTAGGTGCGCGACACGGAGACCTCCGCGCCATCTGTAGTAACGGTGCCGCCCTTATCCGAGACGATCAGCGGGGTCACGCCGTCGTCGAAGAGGGTATCGAGAAGCGTACCCACACCACGGAGGTCTGCTCCGGAGTTGATCAGAACCGCGACCTGACGGCCGTCGACGGGCCAGGTGTCGCCCACCTGGGACAGAGCAGGCGATGGCTGCACGTCGGCGACGTCTTGAGGCTCCGGGTGAGGCAGGCCTAGGTTGTCCGCGACGGCTTCTGCCAGGACCTGGTCCACGTGGGCCAGAACGTCAAGGTACCGGAGCTTGATGGCCTCCTCGTAGCACTTGCCCAGCTCGAAAGAGAATGCGTCGGTCAGGTGCTGCTTCTCCACGTCCGACAGAGACAGGTAGAACATGCGTGGCTGCGAGAAATGATCCTCAAAGGAGGCCGGGTTCTCACGGGTGATGTGGCCCTCAACGGGTTGCGGGACATCGATAAGTGCACCCTCGTTGACGCTCGCCTCGGTGGGGTTGCCCCCGTCCAGGCTGTTCGGCTTGTAGGGTGCGACGCCCGTATGCGCGCCCTGCTGGTACATGCCGTCGCGGAGGTTGTCGTTGACGGGCGCGTGCGGGCGGTTGATCGGCAGCTGGGAGAAATTCGGCCCGCCCAGCCGGCTGATCTGGGTGTCCAGGTAGGAAAACAGGCGTGCCTGCAGCAACGGGTCGTTGGTCACGTCAATACCGGGAACCAGGTGGCCCGGATGGAAGGCGACCTGCTCGGTCTCCTCGAAGTAGTTTCCTGGGTTCCTGTTCAAGGTCAGGGTGCCGATGATCTCCACCGGCGCGAGCTCCTCCGGGACGATCTTCGTCGGGTCGAGCAGATCAATGCCCTCGAACATCTGCTCCTTGGTGTCCGGGAAGACCTGAACACCCAGGTCCCACTCGGGGTAGGCGCCAGCCTCGATGGCATCGGCGAGATCGCGACGGTGGAAGTCCGGGTCCACGCCACCGGTAATCTGCGCTTCCTCCCACACTTGGGAGTGGACGCCGAGACGTGGCTTGAAGTGGAACTTGACCAGGGTGGTCTCACCGGCGTCGTTGATCATGCGGAAGGTGTGGATGCCGAAGCCCTCCATGGTGCGGAATGAACGGGGGATTCCACGGTCCGACATGTTCCAGAAGGTGTGGTGAGTAGCCTCCGTATGAAGACCCGCGAAGTCCCAGAACGTGTCATGCGCGCTTTGCGCCTGGGGGATCTCCCGGTCCGGGTGCGGTTTGGCGGCGTGGACGACGTCCGGGAACTTAATGCCATCCTGGATGAAGAAAACCGGGATGTTGTTGCCCACCAGATCCCAGGTGCCCTCGTCGGTGTAGAACTTCACGCCCCAGCCACGGGTGTCGCGCACGCTATCGGCGGAGCCACGGGAACCCAGCACAGTGGAAAAGCGCACGAATACGGGAGTTTCCTTGTCCTTGGTAAACACACCCGCCTTGGAAATCTTAGAGGCTGCACCATTGGCCTTGAACACGCCGTGTGCGCCTGCGCCACGGGCGTGAACCACGCGCTCAGGGATGCGCTCGTGGTCGAAGTGGGTGATCTTTTCGCGGAAATGGTGGTCCTGCATGAGCAGGGGGCCACGGGTTCCAGCGCGCAGCGAGTGGCTGGTCTCGCTCAGGCGTGCACCCTGAGCGGTGGTCAGGTACTCACCCTGCTGGGCGCGGGGATCGGGCTCGCCGGCGCCGATGTGGAACGGGCAGCCGGTCGGGGAAACTGCCCGCGGCGCCTGCTGATCCGCTTTCCGTACGGGAGGCGTGGTCGGAATAGCGGGCTCGTTCTTGTCCGGGGTGGCGTTGCCCGGGGTACCGGGGGCCTTATCGCCCTGCGGGGAGGCTGCGGGATTGTTCTTCGGGGCCATCTTCTCACCTGCTACAAGTAGGTTATTGGTTACAGAGGCGAGAATAGAGAAAAACAGCCTCACCGGCCAGCCCCTACACCCTCACCTGGGGCCCGTCGAATCCCGATAGATGTTGTGGCGGTTTCCCGGGTCCGCAAGCTTGTCGACGCCCACCTGGCCCAGCTCCGCCTCCACCTCTGACCGCGCGGGGTGAAGCCGATCGTGCAACGCAAAGGGGCTCTCCTGGTCGTGCATGTGTGGGGCTCCCGGTCGGATATGCAACCGGTGACCGTGGAGGTTGCCGCCCTTAGAGGGCAGGAGGTGATAGCTAATGGGTTAGGATTTGAGGGTGAAGTCCCAGCTAGTTGCCTACATCGATGAATCCTCAGCTCGTCGCCCTCCGCGTAATCAGGAGTACATGGTCTGTGCAGCAATCCTTGAGTCTGACGACTTAGACAAGGTGCGAGCGGAGTTACGTCCACTCCTCCTTCCGGGACAGATCAAACTGCATTGGACTGATGAACGAACCAGCCGGCGCCGCAAGATAGTAGAAACACTATCGACGATTGATTCCATGCAGGCCGTTATCACTCATCGCAGTGAACTAAGCAAAAAGACCGAGCGTTATCGCAGGAAATGCCTGGAACAGATGTATTTTGAGCTATCTTCTATGGGTATCTGCAACGTGACCTTGGAAGGCCGGCAGGAAGCACAAAACAGCAAAGACATCGAACATATCGTTGCCTTACAGGGCCAGGGTCAAGGCGCTGGTATCCGCTTACGGCATGTCCGAGGTGGGGATGATCCGTTATTGTGGATTCCCGATATTGTGCTTGGTGCATTGAATTCTGTGTATCTGGGTGAGGAGCAGTACTGGGACCAACTTCATGACAAGGTTATCCTCAACCGCCCCACACCGGAATCCTTATAGATAAAGCGAAGACCCTAGGTCCAGTCGTCCGGCTGGGGTCCTAGGGTCGTCTTCCGATCCTGTCGTAACAGGTGGCTATGTTAGCAATTCTAACATTAATGCCCAACAAATCAAGGCAAAACTACCCCGAACCCGGGGTTGGGCCCGACGATGTCCTGGTGAGCGGTGAGAAAGATATCCAGCGTGACACCTTATTAAGGTGTCAGCATCTGGCTGTCAGCGGTGTGGGTATCTTTCGGCCGAGGTGGTAGGTACCGGTAGAGGGTGGTGCGGGCAATACCTGTTTTCTCCACGATCTCACGCATCGATAACCCTTCATTGCGTAAGTGTTCCGCATAGCGCAGCTTATCCGGATCAACCACACTGGGCCGGCCAACCCGTTTGCCTTTCGCTGTGGCCACAGCTCTCGCGTGAGCTGCCCTCTCGAGAGCATAGGTGCGTTCCATCTGCCCGAATAGTGACAAGATCACTACCGCTAACTGGGCCATAGGATCATCCGGATTGGAGGAATCAACCGGAATCGGATCAGCCAGGGTGCGTACCCCGACCCCGCGCTCTCGGAGATCGTGAATGAGGTTGAGAGTATCTCGCACGGTGCGGCCCAACCGGTCGAGAGTGTGCACAACAATGACATCGCCCTCGCGGGCGTGCTCGAGTGCTATGTGGAGTCCGGGTCGGTTGGTGGTGGATCCGGATTTCTTATCGATATAGATATATCTGTCGTCGATGCCTTCGTGGCGTAAGGCGTCGATTTGTCGGTCCAGGCCTTGTTTCATTGTTGATACCCGGGCGTAGCCGATGTCCATGGCACGAATCGTACCAGAAGTATATTTAGTAGCAGATGATGTGGTACATGATTGTGGGATAACTTCTGGAACAGTCCCATCCTGGGGCAACGTGTTGTCGGCTTAGTGCTACTAAGGGTGTCCCACTTCCTTGGAAGTGGAACGGCGGATATCAGAAGCCGTCTTCACTCTGTGACTTCGTCGCCAACCCTGGACCAAACTTCCGCTTCGAATGCCCCGATCCTCTCTCCACCAGGATGGGGAGAACGAGGGGGGCCTCAGCGTTGGCCGATAAGGATCACTGCACGGGCATGTTTTTGGCAGAGCCGTTGAGGCCACAGCCGACGTGGGGGGGTGGGGTCAGGCCTGCTCAGTGGGCATGATCCACAGTTCGCCGATGGTGGTGTGCCCGGGGCGGGTGACCATGTAGGTGATCCCGTCGGCGATGTCTTCGGGGTTGAGCATCTTAAATCCACCGAAGTTCTTCTCGATGTCGGCGAGGATGTCGTCGCTGTTGTGGGAGTCCAGTTCCGTGTCGACCTTGCCGGGTTCGAGCACACCGACGCGAACATAGCTGGCGGTAAGTTCCTGGCGGAGGGCTTCGGTGAAGCCATTTACGCCGAACTTCGTCATGTTGTATGCAGCCATCGTGGGATAGGAGGTTCGCCCGGCGATGGAGGAGATGTTCACGATATCCGCCACCTGTCGGAGGTCTTCTCCGGCCGCCTTCTGCAGGTGCGGGAGCGCGGCCTTTGTCATGTACAGCAGGCCTTGCTGGTTGATCGCGATCATCCGGTCCCATTGGTCGACGTCTGCGTCTACGACGGTGCCGAGGATCATATAACCGGCGTTGTTGACCAGAATATCGAGGCGGCCGAAGCGTTCAACCGTCTGCGCGACGGCGTGCTCGGCCTGGGTGCGGTCGGTGATGTCGGTGGGAATTGCGTAGGCCATGCCGCCGGCGTGTGCGATGGCGGAGGCGAGGTCATCGAGGCGGTCCTGTCGGCGGGCGACAAGGGAGACGGCCGCACCGTGTTCGGCAAGTTGCAGGGCGGTGGCGCGGCCGATACCGCTGCTGGCGCCGGTGACGATCGCCACGGTTCCAGTGAGCTTCATCCAGGGTTTCCTTCCAGATATGGGTGGGGACACCGGGTCAACCCGAAGGTGACCGGCTGCCGGTATCCGGGCATGGTGCGAGGTGACGCCGTGCCCGGATAACAGCAGGGTGAGTTCGCCTTCTCAGACGTCGTCGTGGTTGAGGGAGGTCGACAGCTCGCGGAAGGCGTTCGCCTGGGCGCGGAGGTCGTCGCTTTTTTGCTCCGCGGTCTGGACGGCATCGGTTCCGGCGAGCCACCGCAGTGGGGGCTCGTCGTGGTTGAGGACGGTGATCAGGGCGGCCGCGAGCTTGGCGGGGTCTCCGGGTTGCTTGCCGTTCATGCCCTTCCAAGCCTCGATGGTCGCGGTGGTGCGCTCGGCATAGTCGGGGATCGACAGTTCCGGCCACAGCGTGGAGGAACCTTCGACGAGCAGCTCGGTGCGGAAGAAACCGGGCTCGACGATGGTGGTGGTGATGCCGTAGGGGGCGAGGTCGAACCGGATGGATTCCATCCACCCTTCGAGCGCGAACTTCGAGGCGCAGTACGCGGCGACGAACTCCTGACCGACGAGGCCGGCGGTGGAGCTGAACGTGACGACCTGGCCGCTGCGCTGCTGGCGCATGACCGGGAGGACGGCGCGAGTGACGTTCAGCGGGCCGAAGAAGTTCACCTCCATCTGGTGGCGGAACTGTGTGGGACTGATCTCCTCGAAAAACCCCGCATAGAACAACCCAGCGTTGTTGACGAGCACATCGATCCGACCGAAGCGCGCCACAGCGGCCTCGACGGCGGCGTGTGCGGCGTTCTCGTCGGTGATATCCAGCGTGACCGGAAACAGGTTCTCCTGCTCGCCGAAGACCTCGGTGATACGGGCGGCGTCGCGGGCGGTGGCGACGACCGAATGGCCGGCGGCCAGGGCCGCGGTGACGAGGTCGACACCCATACCGCGTGCTGCGCCGGTGATAAACCAAACCTTGCTGTCACTCATCGGTGACTCCTTTCGTGTCGGTGGATCCCAGTGAACCTCGCTTCCCACACCCGAGGCAGTCCCTGCTTATCCGGTTACCACCAGGGACCCCCTAGTCGCGGCAGGCTGATGTACCGTCGAAGGATGGACAGTCATAACGACATCCGCGAGTTCCTGATGAGCCGTCGTGCGCGGCTGACCCCTGAACAGGCCGGGCTTCCTGACTTCGGAGGCCGCCGCCGCGTCAAGGGGTTGCGCCGCGAGGAGGTCGCCCTCATGGCCGGTATCAGCGTCGAGTACTACACGCGCCTCGAACGCGGCAACGCCACCGGAGTGTCAGAGACGGTCCTCGACGGCATCAGCCGCGCCCTGCAACTCGACGACACCGAGCACGCACACCTGCACAACCTCATCAGGGCAGCAACGCCAAGCCCCGCAGCGGCCCGTCGTCGCAGCCCCACCAGGGCGGGGCAGATCCCTCCGGGAGTTCGACAGATGATCGACGCCATGAAGGACGTCGCCGTGGTCATTCAGAACGGCCGGCTCGATATTGTCGCAGCCAACACCCTCGGCCAGGCTCTGTACTCGGAAATGTACGTCCAACCGCTACGACCCCCGAACTTCGGACGGTTCGTATTCCTCGATCCGCGGTCACAGGACTTCTACCTCGACTGGGGCGATTCCGCACGGCAAACCGTTGCCCTGCTTCGCCGCGAGGCCGGCCGTACACCCCACGACCGCACCCTCAGCCACCTCATTGGGGAACTCGCCACCCGCAGCGACACCTTCCGCACGCTCTGGGCATCCCACAACGTCCGCGAGCACCGTACCGGGCGCAAGGCAATCCATCACCCCCTCGTCGGCGACATGGCCCTGTCCTTCGAAGGCCTTCAGATCACCAGCGCAACAGGTTTGCTGATGCTCGTCTACACAACAGAACCGGGCTCCGCGTCACAGGACAAGCTCCAACTACTCGCGAACTGGGCGGCCACCACCCACCACGAAGAAACTAGCCGCGAGCCTGTACTGCCGGATCCTCCCGTCCCCGACTAAGCCGCGCGGGCAGGCTTCCACCTTGTCCGACTCACCGTAGCCCCCTACCCGAGCGGTCGAAGCCGATCGCGCCGGCCAGTAACCGTCCCTCGAACCGGCGATTATGCCGACTGTTGAGAATAGAAGCAGGAATAGCTGCCACAAACATGGCGACCACAGATCAGTCACCTAAGACGTGGGACCAGGCAAAAGAGAACTGCACCCACAGGAAGATCTCGATCGCTTGAAAGGCGAAGCTCCTGCCGTCAGGTGTGCTGGCCGTCCAAAAAATGCGGGATTTCATCTCGGGGTTGGCCTTGCTCAGCTGCTGAAATCCTGCGGTATAGAAGATGGTGCCTGCCCCCATGCCAGTGCCCCTGCCGAAAGTCCCGTGGGCCCATCCCAGCGGGGGCCCTCTATTTAGCAACCAGCAGAATTGGAATATTCCCGCGCCCATTCTCCACAGCCGCACCGGCATGCAAGCGCTGCCTGAAATCCCCGACTGCTTAAGCGCCCCGGAGCAAGTACAACTGATGTCCCGAGGCGGGGCTCTTCGACCCTGGCCTAACTTTGCAACAGCACCCGAGACCATCACCGACGATGTCATCGAAGCCGCCGCCAGCATCCTCGTGATCGGGAACTAACGCCCCCAAGTGATCACAAAAAAGTCGCCGCAAAGCGATCAAATCTACACGTCTATGCGGATACGCATATCTGCGCACAGCTCGACGTTCTGGAAAGAGGTTCGCCGTCTGGTGTTGTGCGTGTATGTGCATATGCGCCTATACATATGTCCGCGCACGGTGCGTTGGACAAGGAGATGTAAGGCTCAGGCCACGACCATTTAGGAGACATGCGCTTCTACCCGTCGAGATATTGGCTACCCGCCTTCCGTGTTTTTAGTATAGTCGGCCTCAACCAACCGAACAGTGGCGACGTTTCACCCGAGGCGGCCGCCCTGGCAAGGAGGACACATGAAAGCATTGACCTGGCAGGCGTCAAACACGGTGAGCGTGGAGGAGGTTCCGGACCCACAGATCCAGGAGCCCACCGATGCGGTCATCCGGGTCACCTCAACTGCCATCTGCGGATCTGACCTGCACCTCTATGAGGTGCTGACCCCGTTCATGGACAAGGGCGACATCATCGGCCACGAGCCCATGGGCATAGTCGAGGAGGTCGGCTCGGCCGTCACTCACATCAAGCCCGGGGACCGGGTGGTCATACCCTTCAACATTTCCTGTGGCCACTGTTTCATGTGCCGCCAGGGCCTGCAGTCGCAGTGTGAAACCACTCAGGTCCGCGAATACGGCAACGGCGCCCAGTTCCTCGGTTACTCGCGGCTTTACGGCTCGGTGCCCGGCGGGCAGGCGGAGTACCTGCGCGTGCCGCACGCGGACTACGGGGCGATCAAGGTTCCCAACGTCGGCGAAGACGAGCGCTACCTGTTTCTTTCCGACGTCGTGCCCACCGCCTGGCAGGCCGTGGACTACGCGGCAGTCCCCGACGGCGGCTCGCTGGCAGTGCTGGGTCTGGGCCCCATCGGCCAGATGAGCGCCCGGATCGGCAAGCACCTGGGCTACCGGGTGATCGCGACGGATGCAGTGCCCGAGCGTCGCGCCATGGCCGAGCGTTACGGCATTGAAACGCTGGATTCCTCCGAGGACGGCGTGGCGGAACAGCTCAAGGACCTGACTGACGGGCGTGGCCCGAACTCGGTGGTGGACGCCGTTGGTATGGAGGCGCACGGTTCGCCGGTGGCCAGTGCGGCCCAGGCGGCCGTCGGCAAGCTGCCGTCGCCACTGGGCCGCAAAGCAATGGAGAGGGCCGGGGTGGACCGGATGAGTGCGTTGTACACCGCCATCGACTCCGTTCGCCGTGGCGGGACGATCTCAATCAGCGGCGTGTACGGCGGCATGAAGGACCCGATGCCGATGATGACGATGTTCGACAAGCAGATCCAGCTGCGGATGGGCCAGTGCAACGTGCGCTCCTGGACCGAGACGCTGTTACCGCTGGTGGACGACCCGTCTGATCCGCTGGGCGTGCTCGACCTCAAGACGCACACCGCGCCGTTGGAGGAGGCGCCGGCGATGTACGAGAAGTTCCAAAAGAAGCAGGACGGCTGCATCAAGGTGGTGCTCAAACCGTAAATCCTGGACATGTCGGACCTTAGCCTTCACGCGAGGCTTGGGTCCGCCATCACTTGAATACGGCCACAATGCATGTTTTATGCTGCCACTCCTAAAGCAGAGTAGTCCTTCGGCAGCATGGAGCCGCTTGTCGATGTCAGAGACGATCGCACGAACATATGGTGAGCAGGGTTGTGCACACGTCTTTTGACCATTATCTGCTTAGTATCGGTGCTGTTGCAAAGTTAGGCCAGGGTCGAAGAGCCCCGCCTCGGGACATCAGTTGTACTTGCTCCAGGGCGCTTAAGCAGTCTCGAATGCCCGACTAACGATGGCCGCGTCCGGATTCGGCTGTCCGTGAGGGCAAACATCGTGCCCTGCCCTTTCCGC
>NZ_JAUNPE010000180.1:2370-3949 GCF_030536815.1 Kocuria sp. | reverse complement strand
ACCCACTTCCACGTGGGCCTGAACGACGTCACGTACTGGCTGCGTGCCGCGTACTTCCTCGGACCGATCCTGGCCTTCATCATTGCTCGCCGCATGTGTCTTGCACTGCAGCGCAAGGACCGTGAGATCGTCCTGCACGGCCGCGAGTCGGGCCGAATCCAGGCGCTGCCGCACGGCGAGTTCGTGGAGGTTCACGAACCGCTGGACGAGTACAAGCGCTACCGTCTGGTGAACTTCGAAGACATTGAAGTTCAGCCCGCTCGTGCCAATGCCAAGGGTAAGGTGACCGGGACCGAGAAGCTCCGCGGCCGCTTGAGCAGCTGGTACTTCGAGGACCGAGTTGCACCCGTGACGCCCAAGGAGCTCGATGCGGCACACGGTCACCACGATGACCACGCACGCGAGGTTGTTGGTGCAGGGTCCCACACGGCCCAGCTCGACAAGTAGGCCAAGTTCGTCAAAGTAAGCCCGGTGGTCGCCCAGATCGCCCGTGAAGATGCCCCTGAGGTTCACCTCGGGGGCATCTTTATGTTCTCTCTCCCCCGTCTGCCGCATGCACCTCACGTGGACAACTACCGACCACGCGACCACAGCCTCAGTATCTAACCGCTCACCTGGTGCCTCCACCGAGCGGCCCGGCTTGGGCCCGGTCCAATTCACCGGCCGGTGTCAAGGAACACCTGGACTTCCCTGCGGGCGGACATCCGTTCTCCCTCTCGGCATCCACATGATCTCCCTGTCGACGGACCGTTGATCTACCGGCTGGTTGGGGCAGGGGGTTTGACCCCACGTCCTGCGGCGGCATAGGCGTGACGAGGTGAGGCGCCCTCGGTGACGATGACGTGGGCGTGGTGCAGGAGCCGGTCCACGGCCGCGGTGGCCAGGGTGGTCGGTATGAAGGCACGCCAGGAATCGAAGCCCTTGCAAGCCGGCAACCCGGAGGCCTTGCGACGGGCGGTCTCGGTGGCCTCGTCCCGTCCCCGGATCTCCTCGGGCAACCGCACGCGCAGCACCTCGGCCGACAGCGCCCGCGCAGCACCTCGGTGGGGTCCCAGCGCTGGGCTTTGGCCGTGCCAACACCTCTGGGGCCACGGGCTCGCAGATGGGGCATCCTGACTCAATTGAGGACTTCGGTGAGGTCATCGGGCAACGGCGGTGCCGGTCTCACCGAGAAGGCAGTGAAGGTCTTAATGGTTGAGTTCACGCGGTGGGTTCCTTGCTCGTGGTGGCAGTGGTGGTGAATCCGCGCCGCCTCGCGGCTCACTCAGGGCTACCTGCAGGGCGTCGAGCTCGGCGAATGAGCCGTACTGGCCCAGGAGGTTGGCCTCGGTGGGCACCAGGTCGGCCTTGACGGTTTTCACCGTGGCCACCTTGCCGCCTTCGGACTCCGGATCGTACGGCACGCAGGTACAGGACCCGGGTGCCGTAGTGCCGGGCCACCTCGACGATCTGCGGGCGCCGTACCGGGACTCCGCCGACGTGGTCCACGGTGACGGTGCGGGGATTGTCGGAGAGCGCGTAAGTGGGGGCTCCGCCGATCCGGCGCAGGGTGGCATCCAGGCAGGCGATCAGGCTCGGC
>NZ_JAUNPE010000180.1:0-2270 GCF_030536815.1 Kocuria sp. | reverse complement strand
GTCAATCATCCTGGGCCGTCGGTCCGGACCGGTCACTGGCCGACCCGCCTCGCGGGCTGCGACATAGCGTCGGATGGCCTCCGGCTCCACCCGGCCAGGTGCGCGGCCTCGCACTACCACTCCTGTGCCCGGGCCCAGGCCTGCACCGAACCGGGCATCATGCCCAAGCGCACCTGCACGGAGCCCCCAGCGCCGTATGGCCCCGTTGCTGAACTGGCTTCACTTCGCTCGTTACTACCGCACCCACTGCTCTGTCGAAGACGCAGGTTGAGCGGAACCCGGCCGAATAGAACGAGAAGGCAACTGCAGTTCCGAGTCTCGGGCATGAAGAAGCCCTCCTCGCGGCAGTCGCAACGAGGAGGGCTTCTTCGGAGGATAGAACGCCTACATCAGTGGGCGTGCTCCCCGCGGGAGTGCTCGAAAATGAGGCCGATCAGGCCCAGGAGAACAACGGGGACCGCCAGACCGATAATCCACCAGCCAACCGCAAGGGCGGTCACGAAAATAGCGCATCCGATACCCAGCAGCAATGGCCACCAGCTCCACGGGGAGAAGGCGCCGTAGTCACCGGACATCTCCACGATCTCGCCGTCTTCACGATCCTCAGGCAGCATGGCACCGGTGGAACGGTCCACGAGCCACAGGTACACCGCGAGCATGAGGCTCATGGCCGCCACGGCCAGCAGTGCCGGGAAACCGGCGAGTTCCTGGAATCCGGTGAGGTACCCGTACACCATTCCGACGACCAGGCAGAAGACGGCCAAGAGAATGAAGGTTTTGACAGTAGTTTTCATCGACCGGTCCTTCCAGATCCGCCGACAATCGGCATTTCTGCATCGAACTGCTGGCTGGAGAACGCCGCCAACTCGGGGTGGTGCAGGTCCAGAGCAGGACGCTCGGAGCGGATGCGGGGCAGGGAGGTGAAGTTGTGACGCGGGGGCGGGCAAGAGGTGGCCCATTCCAGGGAGCCGCCGAAGCCCCACGGGTCGTCAACTTCAACCTTCTTGGCGTTACGAGCAGTGGTGTACACGTTCCAGAAGAACGGGATCATCGAAATACCGAGCAGGACGGAACCCCACGTGGAGAACTGATTCATCCAGGTGAAGCCGTCTTCCGGCATGTAGTCCGCGTAACGGCGGGGCATGCCGTCGACACCCAACCAGTGCTGGATGAGGAAGGTCATGTGGAAGCCGATGAACAGCAGCCAGAAGTGGATCTTACCAATGCGCTCGTTGAGCATCTTGCCGGTGAACTTGGGCCACCAGAAGTAGAAGCCCGCGAACATACCGAACACGATGGTTCCGAAGATCACGTAGTGGAAGTGGGCCACCAC
The DNA here is from genome assembly GCF_030536815.1 of Kocuria sp. GTDB lineage: Bacteria > Actinomycetota > Actinomycetes > Actinomycetales > Micrococcaceae > Kocuria > Kocuria gwangalliensis. Next base: position 937 of record NZ_JAUNPE010000180.1, on the reverse strand, counting down.
GAAGTACGTGTCGGACACGTGGAAGTCCAGCGGCGGGGTTGCCAGGATGATGCCGGTCAAGCCGCCGAACAGGAAGGTGAAGAGGAAGCCCAGAACCCACAGGATGGGTGTCTCGAACGTGAGCGACCCTTGCCACATGGTGCCGATCCAGTTGAAGAACTTCACGCCGGTTGGCACCGCGATCATCATGGTCATGAACGAGAAGAACCCGAGAGCCACGAAACCGGTCACGTACATGTGGTGCGCCCACACGGTCACGGACAGGGCGGCAATGGCGATGGTCGCGAAGACCAGGCCCTTGTACCCGAAAATCGGCTTGCGGGAGAACACCGGGATGATCTCGGAGACGATGCCGAAGAACGGCAGAGCGAGCACGTACACCTCGGGGTGGCCGAAGAACCAGAACAGGTGCTGCCACAGGATGGCGCCACCGTTCTCCGGGTCGAACACGTGCCCGCCGAGTCGGCGGTCCATGCCCAGGGCGAACAACGCGGATGCCAGCGGCGGGAAGATCATGATGATCAGCAAAGCGGTGATCAGCGTGGTCCACGTGAAGATGGGCATGCGCCACATGGTCATACCCGGGGCGCGCATGCAGAGAATCGTGGTGATGAAGTTGACGCCACCCATGATCGTGCCGAAGCCCTGTAGGCCCAGACCGAACACCCAGAGGTCTCCGCCAACTCCCGGACTGAACGTTGTGCTGTTCAACGGCGCGTAAGCAAACCAACCGAAGGACGCAGCGCCCTGCGGGGTGATGAAGCCGGCCACGGCAATCAGGGAGCCGAACAGGAAGAACCAGAACGCCAAGGCGTTCAGACGCGGGAACGCTACGTCGGGGGCGCCCAGCTGGAGCGGGACGATGACGTTGGCGAAACCAATGAACAGCGGAGTACCGAACATCAGCAACATGATGGTGCCGTGCATGGTGAACAGC
>NZ_JAUNPE010000179.1 GCF_030536815.1 Kocuria sp. | reverse complement strand
CCGAGAAACATAATCATGACGGATTCTCTACCGCTGACCGGGGTGTTGACCGGGGGTGTTCGAGTCGCCCACCAGCCGCGGCGGCGCCCGGGTGCTGCACTCCCTCACGCCCGGCGATCAACTGCGCGTCACGCGCCCGCTGCAGGACTTCCCGTTACGCGTGGGCGGTTCCAGCTACGTCCTGGTGGCCGGCGGGATTGGCATCACGGCAATTGTGGGCATGGCGGACCTGCTGCGGAAACTCGGTGCGGACTACAGATTGATCTACACGGCCCGCTCCCCCGAAGCTATGGCGTACCGCGACATCCTCAAACAACGCCACGGCGAGCGCCTTGAGGCGTACGTGAACTCGCAAGGTCAGGTGCTCGACGTCGCCCAGCTGGTGGCGTCCGTGCCCCCGGGCGGGGAACTGTACATGTGCGGACCCATTCGGCTCATGGACGCAATTCGACGTGCATGGATTACTTCCGGGCAGGACCCCACCAACCTGCGCTACGAAACGTTCGGCAACTCGGGGTGGTTCGATCCCGAACCGTTCGTGGTGGACGTTCCCGCGTGGGGTGTGAGCACGGAGGTGGCCGCGGACGAATCCATGCTCGAGGCGCTGGAACGCGCCGGAGTGGACATGATGTTCGATTGCCGCCGAGGCGAATGCGGACTGTGCCAAGTCGAGATCCTGGGCCTGGAGGGCACCGTGGACCACCGTGATGTTTTCTACTCGGACCGGCAGAAAAACGCCGCGGACAAAATGTGCTGCTGCGTGTCCCGCGCAGTCGCAGGACCGGAGGGGAAGCAGGGTGCGCGGCTCAGCATCGAAGTGACGTGACCCACCCTGTCGGCGGCGCGGACGATATGGGTTTCAACAACAACCATTGATAACGTCAACTACCTGGTGCAGACTTGGCCGTGATGCCCATCACCCTCCGTGCCGTACCCTCGGCACATGATCCAAGGAGTGCCACGGATGATCAATCGAGGTATCGGCACCTGGCTGGAGCGCCGTCGGCGGTCATCCGCCGGAGAAATCGCCATTGTCAGCGCGCGAGGTGAACTCAGCTACGACGACTTTGCGGACCGCGTCGCACAGTTGGCATCTGCCCTGCAGGTGCGGGGCGTGCGGGCCGGTGACCGCGTAGCCTATGTGGGCGAGAACGATCCCAGCTTTTTGGAGACACTGTTCGCCACCGGGGCCGTGGGCGGCATCTTCGTACCGCTGAACACCCGGCTGGCCGTGCCGGAAATTCGATTTGCACTCCAGGACAGCGCACCCGATGTGTTGGTGGTCTCCGGGGGGCTTTGGGAACTGGGCGCCAAGGGCGCCGAGGGCACCCCGGTGTCGCTGCTGGTCTGCGTGTCAGAAGGTGCAGAACAAACCCCCGGCGCCCAGGACATTGAGACCGTGGACTACGAAGAACTGGTGGCCTCCAAGAGCACCGAGCACGGCGCCGTCGAACTCCCTGACGTGGCGGTGGACCTGGACGATCCCGCCGTGATCCTGTACACCTCCGGAACCACCGGAAACCCCAAAGGCGCGGTGCTCACCCACGGCAACCTCACGTGGAACGCCTTCAACGTGATTGTTGACTACGACGTCACATCCCGGGATGTGGCTCTCATGATCGCGCCCATGTTCCACGTGGCCGCGCTGGGAATGGGCGCACTGCCCACCCTGCTCAAGGGTGGGCGCTTGGTACTGGAACGTCGCTTCGACGCGGGACTGGTACTGCGGCTCATTGAGCAACACCGAGTGACCACCATTTCCGGTGTGCCCACCACCTACCAAATGCTGGCCGAACACCCCGCCTGGGATGGGGCGGACCTGAGTTCTCTGCGGAACCTGACGTGCGGCGGATCCGCGGTGCCCCTTCGAGTCCTGGATGCTTTCGAAAACCGCGGTCTGAGCTTCCGCATGGGCTACGGCATGACCGAGACGGCACCCGGGGTCACCACGCTGCCCGGGCGCTATTCGCGCGAGAAACAAGGCTCGGCGGGCATCCCTCACTTCCACACGTTTACGCGTGTGGCGGGGCCCGACGGCGCCGCCTGCGCCCCGGGCGAGGTGGGAGAGATCCAGGTGCAGGGCCCCAACGTGATCTCGGAGTACTGGAACCGCCCTGATGCCAACGCCTCCTCATGGGAGCACGCCGAGGACGGCAGCTGGTTCCGCACGGGCGACATGGGCTATCTGGACGAGGACGGATTCTTGTTCATTTCCGACCGCCTCAAAGACATGTTCATCTCCGGCGGGGAAAACATTTACCCCGCCCAAGTGGAACAGCAGATTGCCCAGCTACCGCAGGTTGCGGGCGTAGCAGTCATCGGCGTTCCGGACGAGCGCTGGGGGGAAGTGGGCCGCGCCGTGATCATGGTGCACGAAGGCCAAGAGCTCACCGAGCGGGAGGTCTTGGACCACTTGGACGGCCGGCTGGCGCACTACAAGATTCCCAAGTCTGCGGTGTTCGTGACGCAATTGCCGCGTACCGCATCGGGCAAGATCCGCAAACCGGATTTGCGCTCGCGGTTCGGGCAGCCGTGACTGGCCGCCGCGCCACTGTGCCGCCGTCCAAAATTAGTTGAGATCTTGAACGATTGAAACTAACGAACTATCCTGGCAGTACTGTGAGCTGATTCACAATTCCGGCTTCCGCCCCACCATGCATCGGAGTGTCCTATGACGGAACCAGGCCGCGAGCGGGACCCCTCCGGGTCACACGCTGCATCCTCTCCCCCACCCCGACCTGACGGCCCGAGCGACCCCGCGGCGGACGACCAGCGGGCGGAACGCCTGCACCGGTTGGAAAGCTCCGCCGTGAGCGACCGACGTCGAGGTGATGTTCGGCGTCACACCGATGTGGCCACCGTGGCCGCCCTGGATATCCCGACGCGACCCGATCCTGCCGCGCCCCTGGGATCTTTGGCGCAGTCCGGGGCCACGGGCCGTGCCACCGGCGCGGGCCCGGGCAAGGCGCGACGCCGGGGCCGTCGAAACTGGCAAACCCGCATCCTCGGCCTCTGTGGCGTGCTGGGCTTCCTCCTCGTGTGGCAGCTCATGCCCGCGCTGGGCCTGGTGAACTCCGCGTACATGCCCACCGCGTTGGACGCCATTGTTCGGTTGGGCGAGCTGATCGGTCTCACCGGATTCTGGGCGGCCGTGGCGGCCACTATGCAGCAGTGGCTCATCGGCATGGTCATTGCCGTGCTGGTGGCGGCAGCCCTGGGGTTCGTGATTGGCTCCTCCGCTTTTTTGCGTCGATTCACCAACTCCACCATTGAATTCCTCCGGCCCGTCCCCTCGGTTGCCCTGATCCCGTTGGCCGTGCTGCTGTTCGGTGTGCAAACCGAATCCGCCGTGATGCTGATTGTGTACGCGTGCATTTGGCAGGTCCTGATCCAGGTGCTGTACGGAGTGGCAGATGTGGACACCGTGGCCATGAACACCGCCCGCTCCTACGGCCTGGGGGCCGTGGCGCGGTTGCGCTACGTGGTGTTTCCCACCGCCCTGCCGTACCTAATGACCGGTATCCGTTTGGCCTCCGCCGTGGCCCTGATCCTGGCCATCACCGCCCAGCTCATCATCGGCACCGAAGGACTGGGACGGGAAATTGCCCTGTCCCAGTCCGGCGGTAACTACGTCTCCATGTACGCCCTGGTCTTGGCCACCGGTCTGCTGGGCGTGTTGATCAACCTGGTGATGCGCGTGGTTGAACGCAAGGTGCTCTCGTGGCACTCCTCGATCCGCACGGAGGTGGCAAAGTGAACGCCAAGTCCATCTTGATGGGTGTCATCAACGTCATCACCCTGCCGCTCCTGTTGATCCTGGTCTGGGCCGTGTGGTCCACCAGCGGGGAAGGCAGTTTCTTTGTACCGACCCCCGCGGAGCTGTGGGAGCGCGCCGTGGTCACGTGGGACGCCACCCGCTGGACCCGGGACGTCATCCCCTCCCTGGGAAGGCTGCTTGCCGG
>NZ_JAUNPE010000178.1 GCF_030536815.1 Kocuria sp. | reverse complement strand
CACCCACGGCGGCGAGACACTCCTGGCCGGCACCATGGACTCCAAAGACGCCTAGGTCTACCGGGGGCTGGACACGACGTGACGACGTCGCTCCAAGCCCCGGGGCGGCGTCGTTGCGTCGAGGTCGGGGTCACCTATAAATGGATCGGGTCCGGTAAGATCGCCAATTGTCATTCTCGTTCAGCTCCCGCCCCCCTGTGGAGCCACCCCCGGAACGTGTAGCGCCAATAGAGAGGCACGTCCGTGTACAAGGAAAACGCTCCGGCTGAGAGCGCTGGCACCGAGGGCCAGGGGTTGCGCCGCAGCTTGGAAACCCGACATATGACCATGATCGCCATGGGAGGCGCGATCGGTACGGGTCTGTTCGTGGCCTCCGGTAACTCGATCGCCACCGCTGGGCCCGGTGGCGCTTTGGTCGCTTACGTCGCGATCGGCTTAATGGTGTACCTGTTGATGCAGTCCCTGGGAGAGATGTCTGCGTGGCGGCCCACGTCCGGTTCGTTCGGTGATCACGCCGCGAATTACGTCTCGCCGTCCTTCGGTTTTGCCATCGGATGGAACTACTGGTTCAACTGGGCGATCACCCTGGCTGCGGAACTCGTGGCCGCAGCCCTGGTGATGCGCTACTGGTTCCCGGACGTTCCGTCCTGGATCTGGTCCGCGTTGTTCCTGCTCACTGTTTTCGGACTGAATGCGTTGTCCACGCGCGCCTACGGTGAGGGTGAGTTCTGGTTGGCCGCCATCAAGGTGGCCGCGGTGGTCGTGTTCCTGGGACTGGGCGTTTTGATGATTTCCGGGATCATGGGCGGCGAACCGTCCGGTTTCGACAACTGGACCACGGGTGAGGCGCCGTTCGTCGGCGGGCCCATCACCATTCTGGCCATCTTCATGGTGGCGGGTTTCTCGTTCCAGGGCACCGAACTGGTCGGCGTGGCCGCCGGTGAGGCCAAGGACCCGGAGCGCACGGTTCCCAAGGCTATCCGCACCGTGTTCCTCCGTATTCTGCTGTTCTACGTGGGTGCCATCACCGTGATCGGATTCCTGCTGCCCTACACGCACCCGAACCTGCTCGCCGCGGACATCGAGGACATCGCGATCTCACCCTTCACTCTGGTGCTGGAGAACGCCGGTGTGGCCTTTGCTTCCTCGATCATGAACGCGGTGATCCTCACGGCGATCCTGTCCGCCGGTAACTCCGGTTTGTATGCCTCCACGCGTATGTTGTGGTCGCTGGCCATGGACGGTAAGGCACCCAAGTTCCTGCGCAAGCTCAACAGGCGGGGCATCCCCATGCGGGCGCTGCTGACCACCTCCGTTTTCGGGTTGTTGGCCTTCGGCACCACCTGGTTCGGCGACGGCGCCGTGTACAGCTGGCTGATCAACGCCTCCGCGCTGGCGGGGTTCATTGTGTGGGCCGGCATCGCCTGGACCCACTACAAGTTCCGCAAGGCCTTCAAGGCGCAGGGCCGCTCGGTCAAGGAGTTGCCGTTCCGCGCCAAGTTCTTCCCCGCGGGGCCGATCATTGCGCTGGCCATGTGCTTGTTGGTGATTGTGGGCCAGAGCTACGAGGCGTTCATCAACAACACCGTGACGCCGCTGTCCTTGCTCACGTCGTACATCGGACTGCCGTTGTTCTTGGCGTTCTGGTTCGGGCACAAGTTCGCGACCAAGTCCCACGCGATTGCTCCGGCCCAGGCCGACCTCTCCCGGAATCCGCAGATCGTGGATCGCAGTGGTGACCTGGTCTAGAACACCACCACGGTGATCAGTCCCAGGACACCCAGGGCCAGCACCGCGGTGGACGTCACCACCACGGCCACCGCGTCCGGGGTCACGTGTTCGTTGCTGATTCCCGCGGAGCCGCGACGGTATCGCGAGCGCTGAGTACTGTAAATGCCAATGGCGGTACAAGTGGCCACGCCGAACAGAGTCAGCACGAATGGGCCGTGCGTGGGCAGCCACCTCAGGAAAATAGCAGCCGCGGTACACAGGGCCAGCATGGTGCGTCCCCAGGACAACACCGTGCGTTCGGGCTGCAGCCCCGGGTCCTCATGACGTGGTTGCGCGGTACGTGTCATGGCTCAGCGGGTCAGGATGACAACCACGAGCACGCCGGAGGCGATGGCCCCGCCCACGGCGACCAGCGGCGCAATGATCGGCAACGGTAGGGGCGCTCTGTGCCGCATGGAGCGCTCCACCCTGAGCCAGCGGATGGTCGCGCCAGCGCTCAGCAGCATGCCGAGAAGCAACAGCACCGTGGCCAGGAATTTCCGAATGGGCAGGTCGAAGAGGTCACCGGTGAACGCCTCGATGGCAATGCCGCCGGCCAGGAATGCCAGGGAGGTGCGGATCCACGCGAGGAACGTGCGTTCGTTGGCCAGGGTGAAACGGGGGTCCGGCTCGCTGCCGCCCTTCAGGACGCGTTTGCTGAGCGAATCACGACGGCGCTCGCCGGGGTCTTCTGCGGAACTCACCGGGTCTCCTTTCACGGGGTGCGCTGGGATCAGTCACCGGGGTACTAAGGCAGCTTCTCGGGTGACACACACTGTCGCGGTGCGGTAGATCGTTCGGAATCCGCGGGTGTCCGCGGTCTATGCGAAAGAATGAGATCAACTGCACGTTACGACCTCGCGGAGGCGCACCTTGAGCTCCACACATTCTTCGAGCAATGATCCCACGCAGTACCGTGACTCCTCACAAGAGTACGTGCCGCACGGCGGAGCCCCGGGGCGGAACCCCACCGTGCCCGCCAACCAGGTCTCCCCGTACGGCCAACCTCCCGGCCGCTGGGAGTACGTGCCTGCCAGTCCCCAGGACGCGCAGCAACAGGTCCAGGCGGCCAAGAGCGCGGAGACGTCACTGGTGCTGGGCATCATTGGTGTGGTGATGCTTCCCGTCCTCGCCCCGTTCGCCCTGTGGCAGGCCTACAAGTCCGAGAAGCTGGGCGGTCGCGCCACGGCCGGCAAGGTTCTCGGCTGGGTGGGTGTCGCCCTGCTGATCCTCGGCGTCCTGTGGCTGATTGCAGTCTTCGCGTTCTTCGGCCTGATGATGAACGAACTCGATTCAGTGACCCGTTCCAGCCTTTGACGGGACCACCCCTCACCGGGATGATCCCGTCCGCGTGTCAGCTCGTCACCAGATCGCCACGCGCTCCTCCTGCGGAAGCCACATCCGGTCCGACTCCCGCACGTCGAAAGCCTCGTAGAAGGCAGCCACGTTGCGCGGGGTCTGGGCCGCGCGGAATTCCGCGGGGGAGTGCGGGTCCGTGGCGATGCGCGTCTTCAGGGCTTCATCGCGGGATTTCTCCTGCCACACGTAGGCCCAGGACACGAACAGCCGCTGTGCCGGGGTGAAACCGTCGATGGGCTCGGTGTCCGGGGCGTCCTTCTTGTCCTGCGCGGCACGCCAGGCCTTGTACGCAATGGACAGTCCGCCCAGGTCTCCGATGTTCTCACCCAGGGTCAGTTCGCCGTTGAGCTTAGGCGCGTTCTCGGAGCCCTCGAACTGCGCCGGGGACAGCGCCGCGTACTGGTCCACGAGGCGCGCGGTGCGGGACTCGAAGGCCTCACGATCGGCGTCGGTCCACCAATTGCGCAGCTTGCCCTCACCGTCGCAGGTGGAGCCCTTGTCATCGAAACCGTGGCCGATCTCGTGACCGATCACCGCACCGATTCCCCCGTAATTGACGGCATCGTCAGCGTCCTGGCTGAAGAACGGGGGCTGCAGAATTGCTGCCGGGAACACGATCTCGTTGCGCAGCGGGTGGTAGTAGGCGTTGACGGTCTGCGGGGTCATCAGCCACTCGTGCTTCTCCACGGGCTGGCCGGCCTTGCGCGCGATCTCATCCACCGCGAACTGCGAGGTGCGCACCACGTTGCCCACCAGGTCCTGCCCGTCCATGGACAGCGCCGAGTAGTCCTTCCACTTCTCCGGGTAGCCGATCTTGGGCGTGAACCCGGAGAGCTTCTTGAGCGCCTC
>NZ_JAUNPE010000177.1 GCF_030536815.1 Kocuria sp. | reverse complement strand
CTGGGCAGCAAGTAACGGCATCGGACAGTACGTCACCGAGCAACCGGAGGTTCGCATGGAACTCTCGCGCGTGAGCCGAGCAGGGCTGAAAGACACGATGGATCCCCACACGGTGGTGGCATCGGACACCGTGTACGAGGGATTCATCTGGGACGTTCAGCGCGACGAGTTCCGCATGGGTGATGAAGACTCGACCCTGAAACGAGACTTCATCACCCACCCCGGGGCGGTGTCCATCGTTGCCCTGGATGAGCAGGACCGAGTTCTGCTCATCAACCAGTACCGCCATCCCGTGGGCATGCGCATGTGGGAAATCCCGGCCGGTCTGCTCGACGTGGACGGCGAACCGCCGCACACCGCCGCTCAGCGGGAATTGGCCGAGGAAGCGGACATGACCGCTGACGACTGGCACGTGCTCGTGGACTTCCACAACTCGCCCGGTTCATCCTCAGAGGCCAATCGCATTTTCCTGGCGCGTGGCCTGCACGAGGTTCCGGAGGCAGACCGTCACGAGCGCGACGGTGAAGAGGCGGAGATCATCGTTCGCTTTGCCGACCTCGACGACGCCGTGGCCGCCGCTCTCTCCGGCCAGATCAATTCGCCCGCCGCGGTCCTGGGCATTCTGGCCGCGCACGCCGCACGAGCACAGGACTGGACGTCATTGCGCCCGGTGGACAGCCCGTGGCCGGGTCACCCGAACTTCCGGTGACCGACTCGTCCGTTCCTCCGGATCTGGAACGCGCCGTTCACCGGTACCTCGATCACCTGACCGTGGAGCGGGGCTTGGCCGCGAATACGCTGGCGGCTTACCGCCGGGACCTCACCCGCTATTTGGAGTTCCTGACCGGTGCCACCGCCGTTTCCAAAGGTGGTTCGGTGTCCGTACCGTCCGAGATCTCGACCGAGCACGTCCGCGCCTTCGTGCGGTTGCTCCACGAGGGTTCACCGGAGCATCCCGCGCTGAGCACCCGGAGCACCGCCCGCGTCCTGGCGGCCGTCCGTGGAGCACATGCCTTCTGGGTCGCGGAGGGACTGTGCCCGGTGGACGTCGCCTCTCGCGTCAGTCCGCCGACGCCGCCGCAGCGCCTCCCCAAGGCCATCGCCCTGGACAGCGTGGAAAAGATTCTCTCGGCTCCGGACCCGGAGTCTCCGGCGGGGCTACGGGCGCGAGCTTTCCTGGAGCTGTTGTACGCGACGGGCGCGCGCATCTCTGAGGCGGTCGCATTGGACGTGGACGATCTGGCCGGGCTCCAGGACTCCGAGCTGTCTTTCGTGCGGCTACTCGGCAAGGGCAATAAACAACGCATGGTTCCGGTGGGTTCGTATGCGAAGAAGGCCCTGGATCAGTACCTGGTGCGCGGGCGACCGGAATTGTCCCGGCATGGGAAGGGAACACCCGCAGTATTTCTCAACGCCAGGGGTGGCCGGATTTCCCGCCAAACGGCGTGGACCATGGTCAAGGACGCCGCCGAACTCGCTCAACTGGGCGAGGACGTCACCCCGCACACCCTGCGGCACTCATTCGCGACCCACTTACTGGAGGGCGGGGCGGATCTACGAGTGGTCCAAGAACTCTTGGGCCACGCATCCCTGGCCACCACCCAGATCTACACCAAGGTCTCCGTGGAATCTCTACGCGAGGTCTACGCGACGGCGCACCCTCGAGCTCAATGATGTGTCCGGCCGAATGCGTCCGGTGTCACTTGGAGATTTGCACCGAAATTTAAACCTAATGTCGAGTTCCTGACGCCACGCCCGGACTACCCTGGGAGCATGCCGCGTAAACAGATGTCTCGAACGGTCCTCTTCTCCGCACTCCTGGCGTTGGTGTTCTCCATGCTGGGAACCGCTCCCGCCATGGCCGGGGCCGGTATCGACAACGAGTACCGTTCGCTGGGGGGCGCCAGCGGTTGGCTGGGCAAAGCCACGTCCTCCGAACGCTGCGGTCTTCGCGACGCCGGCTGCTACCGGCAGTACCAGGGCGGCACCATCCACTGGTCACCCAGCACAGGTGCCCGCGCGCAGCGCGGCGGCATCCTGCAGCGCTGGCGGGTCGAAGGATCCGAGCACGGCAATCTGGGATACCCCAAGGTGCGTGAAACCTGCAGCGGCAACTCGTGCGTGGTCCACTATCAGCGCGGCACCATCCGGTGGACCAAGGGCAAGGGCACCACGGTCAGTCGAGACATCGATCGTGCCACCAGCTCGTCCGTGATTGTGAACAAGAAGCGGCCCCTGAACCCTCGGGCCTACGCTCCCGGACCCCTGTGGAACGTGGGCGGTGGGGTGCAGCTGCGCAGTGACGCTGCCGCCGCCTATCAGCGGATGAGCCAGGCTGCGGCCAACCAGGGTGTAACCCTGGTGCCGGTCAGCGGTTACCGCTCCTACTCGATCCAGAACAGCCTGTACTGGAACTACGTGGCCATGTACGGACAGGCCACCGCGGACACTATTTCCGCGCGCCCCGGATACTCGGAGCACCAGACCGGTCTGGCCATTGACGTGGGGGCACCCGGGGGAGTGTGCGGACTGCAGGCCTGCTTCGGTAACACACCCCAGGGTCGCTGGGTTGCTGCTAACGGCCACAAATACGGCTTTGTGGTGAGGTATCCCAACGGATACACCGGAACCCACGGCTACGCCTACGAACCCTGGCACCTGCGCTACGTGGGAACGCCCACGTCCAACAGCGTGAAGAACAATGGTTACAGCACTCTGGAGAGCTACCTGGGTCTACCCCACGCGCCGCGTTACTGATTATCCGGCCGCCTCACGACTGCGGGTAGCGTGAACCTCCGTAGTCATGTCAGTCACTCGAACCTCGTTCGACAGCGGATCGGAGGAACAGACTCTTGTGGATCGATTCTTGGGATGCCATTGGCCGAGTGCTCCTGGTCGGAGCAGCCTCATACGGCACCCTCGTTCTCATTCTTAGAGCCACTGGGAAGCGCACACTCAGCCAACTCAACGCATTTGACTTCATAGTCACAGTAGCCCTGGGCTCGACCCTGGCCACCATTCTCCTGAGTTCTTCCGTTTCGTGGCTAGAAGGCCTGACGGCGCTGATCCTACTGGCCGGATTGCAGTTCGTTGTTGCCTGGAGTTCTTCGAGGTTGCCGTGGCTGCGAAACCTGTTGACGACTCAGCCCGCGTTGCTGCTGGCAGACGGGCAATTCCTCCCGGACTCCATGAAAGAACATCGGCTCGCGGAATCTGAAGTTCGGCAGGCCGTGCGCATGCAGGGGATTGGTGACCTGAACGATGTCAGGGCGGTAATTCTAGAAACGAACGGTACTTTCAGCGTGATCTCCTCAAGCCAGTACGGTAACGGGTCTGCGTTGGAAGACGTCCGCCACGCGGGGCGACGATGAGGAGCGTTCGAGCCGCCCCTGCGGAAGGAAGCCAGGCCGAGGAGATGGCCGCGGCAGAAGTTCTGGCGGCAAAACTTGACAGACCCATGGGCATTTTGGGCGTGATCTTCCTTTTCGTTGTACTCGGCCAGCTTCTCGTTCAGGATCCAGGCTGGACCAGGACCCTAAACGTTGTGGGGTGGGTATTCTGGGTGATCTTCGTGGCCGAGTTCCTGCTTCGCGCCTATATCGCAGAATTCCAAGCGGCGTTCTGGAAACGAAACTGGTGGCAGGTCATTTTCCTGCTCATTCCCTTCCTACGTTTCTTTCGGGCTTTGCAGACACTGCGATTGTTGCGCCTCACGCGCGTGGCTCGCGTGGGAGGGATCGTGTCCGCGAGTGTGCGGGGATCGCGTTCCGCAGGAAAGCTGCTATCCAACAGAATCGGTTGGGTCGCTGCTGTCACGGCAGTCGTGGTTCTGGCTTCCAGCCAGTTGTTGTATGCGGTGGGGTCTCACACTGATTATTCGAAGGCCCTGTATGAGGCAGCACTCACGACGATCACGGGCAGTGGATTGACCACGAGCGACGGCTTCTCCCAGATCTTGCACGTGCTGCTTGCCATGTATTCAGTGGC
>NZ_JAUNPE010000024.1 GCF_030536815.1 Kocuria sp. | reverse complement strand
CCGCCCTGCTGCAGGGAGTTGAGGCGACGTGAGATCTGGCGGCGGGCCGCCGGGATCTTGGCCGTCATCTCGGACTCGATGAAGCCCGGTGCCACCGCGTTGATGGTGCCACCCTTTTGCGCAATCAAAGGGGCCGTGGCCGCAACGGCACCGATGACCCCGGCCTTGGACGCCGCGTAGTTGGTCTGGCCGCGGTTACCGGCCACACCACTGGTCGAGGCAAGGCACACAATGCGCGGGCGCTCCCCGAGCGTGTCGGAGGCCAGAACCGCCTGGGTGATCCGCAACTGCGACTCGACGTTCACGGCGATCACGGAGTCCCACTTGGCCTGATCCATGTTGGCGAGCATCTTGTCCCGGGTGATGCCGGCATTGTGGACCAGGAGATCCAGCCTGCCGTACCGCTCCGCCGCCAGATCGAGGATCCTCTCCCCCGCTCTGGGGTCCGTGACGTCCAGCTGGAGTGCGGAAACATGCAGGTCGTTGGCCAGCTTGGTGAGTGCCTCACCGGCGGCGGGAACATCCACCACGATCACCATGGCACCGGCTTGCGCCAGGGTCCGGGCGATCTGGGCGCCGATCCCGCGGGCCGCTCCGGTCACCACCGCGACCTTGCCGGCCACGGGCTGATCCCAGTTCGCGGTCGAGTCACCGCGCTCGTCGGTCACCGTGAGGAACTGCCCGTCCACGAACGCGCTGCGCCCGGACAGGAAGAACCGCAGGGCGCCCACCACGGAGGGTGCGTCAGGGGACACACCGTCCGCCACCAGGATGCCGTTGGCGGTGGTGCCGCCGCGCATTTCCTGCGCGGTCGAGCGCACGAGCCCCACTACGCCCTGACGGGCCGCGGCCACGGCGGGGTCCTGAGCTTCCGCGCCGGACGGGGTTCCCGACGCCGCTCCGGTCCCGATTCCCGGGGCCGGTCGCGAGATCGTGATGACCCGGCCGCCGGCGCGTAACTTACGCAGCACGGAGGACAGCTCGAGCGCCGCCTTACCCAGGTCGGAGGGAGTGGTGAGCTCGGTGTAGTCGATGATCACCGCTCCCACGCGGTCCACTTCCTGGGCGTGGCGGCGCACATCGAGGTTCCACCCGAGCATCGCGTGGGCGGCGGCGTCGGCGGCCTGTCCCTTACCCAGAACGAGAACGGAACCCTCGGGGAAATCGCCGCCGGCCCGGTAACGGCGCAGCTTGGCCGGGTTGGGCAGGCCCAGCTTGCTCGCCACCTGCTTACCCAATCCGGAACTGACAAGGTCCAAATATGTATCTGCCACTCAAAGCTCCTGACAATCGAGAATCTGCGGGGAACGCGCCCTAGACGGAACGCACGATCATGGCCACGCCCTGACCACCGGCGGCGCACACGGAGATCAGCGCGGTCTGCGGGCGCCCTTCGGTCTTGGCGCGGGCGGCCAGTTCCTTGGCGGTGGAGGCCACAATGCGGCCGCCGGTCGCCGCGAACGGGTGACCCGCCGCGAGCGAGGAACCATTGACGTTGAGCTTGGAACGGTCCACCGAGCCCACCGGCTCGGACAGGCCTAGGCGGTCGTGGCAGAACTCCTCGGATTCCCACGCGGCCATGATCGCCAGAACGGTGGAGGCGAAGGCCTCGTGGATTTCAATGAGGTCCATGTCCTGCAGGGTCAATCCCTGGCGGGCCAGCAAACGCGGCACCGCGTACGCCGGGGCCATGAGCAGGCCTTCGTGACCGCTGACGAAGTCCACCGCGGCGGCCTCGGAATCGACGACCTCGGCCAGCGGTGCCAAGTGGTGCTCGGCGGCCCAGTCCTCGCTGGTGAGCAACACCGCGGAGGCACCGTCCGTGAGCGGAGTGGAGTTTCCGGCGGTCATCGTGGCCTCGCCGGAGAGCTTCTTACCGAACACGGGGCTCAGGGTGGACAGCTTCTCCACGGTGGAATCCGCACGCATGTTGTTGTCCCTGGACACACCCTTGAACGGGGTGACCAGGTCGTCGAAGAACCCGCGATCGTAGGCGGCGGCCAGGTTCCGATGCGAGGACGCGGCAATGTGATCCTGATCCTCGCGGCTCACCTCCCACTGCTGGGTGGTCAGCGCCTGGTGCTCCCCCATGCTCAGTCCGGTCCGGGGTTCCCCCGTGGTGGGGGCCGAGGGGACCAAGTCGTTGGGGCGCAGGTTCTTGAGCGCCTTGAGCTTCTGGGTGGTGGTCTTGGCGCGCTGCAGTTGCAGCAGCGCGCGGCGCAGACCCTCACTCACGGCAATGGGTGCGTCCGAGGCGGAGTCCACGCCACCGGCGATACCCGCCTCGATCTGACCCGTGCGGATCTTGTTCGCAATGGTGCTCACCGTTTCCATACCGGTCGCGCACGCCATCTGGATATCGAACGCCGGGGTAGCGGGATCCAGGGCGGAGCCCAGCACGGCTTCGCGGGTGAGATTGAAATCGCGGGAGTGCTTGAGCACGGCGCCACCGGCCACGGCGCCCAGCCGCTCGCCGGAGATTCCGGCGCGCGCCACCAGGCCGTCAATGGCAGCGGTGAGCATGTCCTGGTTCGAGGCGCTCGCGTAGGCACCGCCGGCGCGTGCGAACGGGATGCGGTTACCCGCGACCACCACGGCGCGCCGGAGGGACTGCTGTGCATTCTGCTGGTTGTTGTCCATGGAAGAGCTACTCCTCGTGGGTTCCTGTGGTGTGGATCACCTGAAACCCACAGTAGCTGATACTCTCGGTATCGTGAAACAGGTCTCAAAGAACGTTGATGGTCGGAATTCGCGGTGGCAGCGTCACCGTGCCAAGCGACGCATCGAACTGATCACCGCCGCGCGAGACGCGGTGGCCACCCACGGTGCCGGTATTTCCATGGAAGAGATCGCCACCGCGTGCGGTACGTCCAAGTCCGTCTTCTACCGGTACTTCAAGGACAAGTCCGGGGTACAAGCGGCCGTGGGCGAATACTTCGTGTCGCGCATGCGAACCCGCATGGTGGCCGCGGCCCACGAGGCGGACTCGTTTGCGGCCACGGTGCACGCCCTGGTGAAGGAGTACCTGAAGTCCGTGGATGCCTCCGCGGACGTCTACCGCTTTGTGGTGACCGCCCCGGCAGACGGGGACTCGGCCATCGAACAATTCCTGGACTCCGTGTGCCAATTACTCATGGACCAGCACATCCGGCACCGCGGCGAACAAGCAATGCCGTGGGCGCTGCTGCAGTGTTGGGCGGCGTCGACCGTGGGCATGGTCCGGGGCGCCGGGGAAGCCTGGCTCGCCCTGCCCGACACCGATGACAAACCGGACCGGACCGCCATGGGCCGCCTCATTACCGACTGGGCCGTTCAGGGCTTGCGGCCGGAGACCTACACCGAATTCTCCGCGGAAGACGCTTCCTCCCGGACAACCCCTCAGGAGTCATGATGACCACCACGTCCCGCCCCGAAACCCACCCCTCGACCCACCGGATGGCGCAGGTCTCCGAGGACGCCGCGCTGCCCACACACATCGATGTGGCCGGTCTGGGTGAAGTGCTACTGGGCCGCTGGCCGGAGGCGCGCAAGGCCGCCCGAGAGCGCGCCCTGGATCCCCGCCTGCACAGTGACCACAACCTCACGTTCGAGGATCAGCGCGAGCGCACCTTCGAGCAGGTCAAGATCCTTCGCGACGCCGGCACAGCACTGGTGGGCATGCCCGAGTACCTGGGCGGTTCCAACAGCCCCGGCGCCAACGTCTCCGCGTTCGAGGAACTCGTGCTCGCTGACCCGTCCCTCCAGATCAAGTCCGGCGTGCAGTGGGGCCTGTTCGGTTCGGCCGTGCTCAATCTGGGGTCCGAGGAACACCACCTCCAGTGGCTGCCGGACATCCTCAATCTCACCACCCCCGGCGTGTTCGCGATGACGGAGATCGGTCACGGTTCCGACGTGGCCTCCATCGGCACCACCGCCACCTACCTCCCCGAGACCGACGAGTTCGAGATCCACACACCGTTCAAGGCCGCATGGAAGGACTACCTGGGCAACGCTGCGGTGCACGGCAGGGCCGCAGTGGTCTTCGCGCAGTTGATCGTCAAGGGCACCAACCACGGGGTGCATTGTCTGTACGTTCCCCTCCGCAACGACAACGGTGAGTTCCTGCCCGGAGTGGGCGGTGAGGACGACGGCCGCAAGGGTGGCCTCAACGGCGTGGACAACGGCCGCCTGCACTTCACGCACGTGCGCGTGCCCCGCTTCAACCTGCTCAACAAGTACGGGGCCGTGGACGAGAACGGTGACTACTCCTCCCCCATTGCCTCCCCGGGCCGCCGCTTCTTCACAATGATCGGCACCCTCGTGCAGGGGCGTGTGTCCCTGGACGGTGCCGCCACACTCGCCAACCAGATGGCGCTCACCATTGCCGTCCGGTACGCGGAACAGCGCCGTCAGTTCAACACCGACTCGGACATCCGCGAGCAGACCCTGCTGGATTACCAGCAGCACCAACGCCGGTTGATCCCGCGCATTGCGGAGACCTACGCGATGATCTTCGCCCACCAGCAGTTGCTCGACAAGTTCCAGGAGGTCTTCTCCGGCGAGGACGACTCGGACGGCAACCGCCAGGATTTGGAGACCCTGGCCGCCGCCTTCAAATCGATGTCCACCTGGAGCGCCCTGGCCACCCTGCAGGAGACCCGTGAGGCGTGCGGCGGCGCCGGCTTCATGGCCAAGAACCGCATTCCGCAGTTGCGAGCGGACCTCGATATTTACGCGACCTTCGAGGGTGACAACACGGTTCTGCTGCAGCTGGTGGCCAAGCGCCTGCTCACGGACTACTCGGACGAGTTCAAGAATGCGGACGTGGGTGTGATGGCCCGCTACGTGGCCGATCGCGCGACCGAGGCCGGCTTCAACCGTTCCGGTTTGCGCAAGCTCACCCAGGCCTTCACGGACACCGGTGACGCCCGCAGATCGGTCAACGCACTGCGCGATCCCGAGGCACAGCGCGCGTTACTGATGGACCGCGTCGAAACCATCATCGAAGACGTCGCGGACGAGATGCGTGCCGTGGCCCGCAAGTCCAAGAAGGAACAGGCGGAGGTGTTCAACAACAATCAACATCGCCTGATCCAGGCCGCCCGCTCCCACGCCCAGTTGCTGCAGTGGGAGGCCTTCACCGAGGGGCTCGAGAAGATCCAGGACCCCGGCACCAAGCGCGTCCTCACGTGGTTGCGTGACCTGTTCGGCCTGCACCTGCTCGAGGAGAACCTGGGCTGGTACCTGGCCTACGGTCGACTCTCGATGCGCCGCGGCCGCGCCCTGCAGAGCTACGTGAACCGGCTGATCTCCCGGCTGCGCCCCTACTCCCTGGAACTCGTGGACTCCTTCGGCCTGAGCGCAGAGCTGTTGCGCGCGGAGATCGCCGGAACCGTGGAGGAGGAGCGTCAGCAGGAAGCGGACGAGTACTTCCGCCGCCTGCGCGCCAGCGGTGACGCGCCCGCCAAGGAGGCCAAGCCCGCTCGCGACCCCAAGGCGGAAACCCGGGGTCACCACGCGTAGGTCTCACCGTCTCCACGCCGACGCCGCCCGCGAGACTCTCGCGGGCGGCGTCGGCCGTTGCAGAACTAATTAATGCGTTTGATGGTGCCCGTGGTGAGCCGAGGATCGTCAGCCTCGAGGACGTCCGCCACGATCAATGTCACGTTGTCCCGGCCGCCGGTTCGCAGCGCCGCCTGCAACAGGACGTCCGCGGCTTCCTTGGGATGGTGCACGGCGTGGAGCACCCGGGCGATGTGCGCCGGTGACAGCTCACCGGTGAGACCGTCCGAACACATCAACAAGCGCTGGCCCGGACGCGCCGGAATCACAATGACGTCCGGTTCCCACACCTGACCGGTGCCCAGTGCTCGGGTGATCACGTTGCGCCGCGGATGAACGAGCGCCTGAGCCGGGGTGAGTTGACCGATCGACACCAGGTACTGGACCTCGGAATGGTCCACGGTCAACTGGGCCACGCCCACGGGGTGTTCGGGATCGGTGGGGCGCTCGCCCACGGGCGGGCCGGTCAGCTCGTACGTGCGGGAGTCTCCCACGTTGAAAACCAGCCACAGCCACTGCCCCGCAATGTGCACCAGCCACGCGCCGGTGACGGTGGTTCCCGCGCGGGTACCGCACTGGGCCTGAATCGCCTGATCGGCTTCCCACAACACGGACCGCAAACGATGCACGGCGCCAAGTGCCTCATTGGGCACATCGGGATCGAGCTTAAGCTGCCGGTCGATCGTCGCGCGGAACCGGGACACGTCCAAGCCGGGTTCGGGCTCCACGATCCGGTAGTCCATGAAGTTCTCGAGCGTGAACAACTCCGACGAGCCGAGAGTGGACACGCACAACGCGCTGGCGACCTCACCGGCCTCGTGACCACCCATACCGTCCGCCACAGCCACCATGGTGTCGGTGACGACCAGGGAATCTTCGTTGGATTCCCTCCGCAGACCTCGATCGGTGACACCGCCCGACCGGATGGCCAGCGAGATGCTCATTCGTCCTCGTCTTCCAGTCGGGGGCCCTCGCCCTGAGTCAGGGACACCGGCTGCACGTCACCGAAACCGCGTACGTTCCGGGAGGGTTGTGGTGTGAGGACGAACCTGTTGTCATTGGTCAACACGGAGGCCGTGGAGGCATCCACCACCACTCCTCCGGGATCGGTCAGCGCCACCAGCCGGGAGGCCAGGTTCACGGTGGGCCCGTACAGGTCACCCAGCCGGGGTAACACGCGACCCCACACGAAGGCCACGCGGGCCTCCGGGAGGAGCGGGTCGTTCTTGATCAGTCTGGACAACGCCAGGGAAATCTGGGCACCGCCCTGCGGGGTCTCGGACAGGAACATGACCTCATCACCAATGGTCTTGATCACCCGGCCCCCGCCCATGGAAATGATTTCCGCGCAGCGCTTCTCGAACCGCTGCACCAGATTGGCCAGGGTGCGCTCGTTCATTTGCCGCGACAGAGAGGTATAGGAGACCAGATCCGCGAATCCGACGCCGCGGGCCAGCGGAAGCGACGAGCCGCCCACATCCGTACCGTGCTCCCCCAGGCTCTCCGTGGACCCATCGGCGCGCTCACCGCGCATGGCGAGCCGCTGCACGGCGGCCGATAATTGCCGACGCCACGAATAATCGAGCAACTTCTTGAGCGGATCCACCATGTCGGGCAGCACATGCAGCAGTTCGCGCCGCGCCTGGGCGTCCGTCATGCCCTGGTGCGCCACCATGTCCTCGACGAGCGCCTCGATCTGCCACACGACCATGCGGTCGGACAGTTGCGCAACCGAGCGGGCCAGGGACAACGCCGCTTCCTCGGACAATTTGTCCCGCTGCACCAGGTCGGAGACCACGCGTAGCGCCAGGACGTCCTCCTGGGTGAAGTACACCTCGTCCTCGCTGAGATTCGGGAACCCCAGTGCGCGCCAGATTTTTCGCGCGGAGGCGGTGGACAGATCCGCGGCGTGTGCGGTGTCGCGGCGTTTGAGGTTCCGCTCGGAGCCCAGCAGGAGCTGATCAAGGTTCTTGACGGCCGCCTTGGACTCCTCCGACCCGTACAGATTGGACTGCACCGGGTTGTGCAGATTGAGGTTGATCTGCTCGGTCTGGGGACCGACCACGGGCTGGTCCGAGCGCTCGTTGGGGTCTTCAGCCACGCGGCCCTCCTTGAAAACTGCTCGTCGGTGATGTGCTCATGCCAGACCTACTGTAATTGCCAGCGGGCCGTGCGGACTGTTGAATCAGGTCGACCATGGCGGCCGGTTGCGGGCAGGCCACCAGTTTGAGGCCGCCCAGGGCCCCGAAGTCCGCAATGACCGTTCCCCGGTCCACTCGGCGGGTCAGGACGGCAAACACTCCGGTGGGCGCCACCGCGCGTGCGCTGCGCAATGCATCCAATGGCAGGGCCACCACGTTGTCCTTGGCGGGCGGACCGGTCAGGGCCAAGCGCTGATTGGTCAGAACGAACACGGTACGCAGCCAGCGCCACGCCGGCAGCAGCACATACCGGCACGCCACCCACAGCGCGGCAAGGGTAATGACCCAACCCACCAGCGAATGCAGGGTGGTCCAGGGTGCTTCGTAGGGCCGCCAGATCAGGTCCAGCAGTCGTCGCAGCGCCGAGTACAGCAGCACGGTGCACCACGCGATCACGGCCGGTCCCACCAATCTCACGGGGTGGGCCCTGGTGGCGACAATCGTTACCTCACCCGGCCTGGGCACCAGGCGGTTCTTGGTTCTCATGCCCGGTCCCCCGCCGTGCGGTCCTGGATCTCGTGGATCGCGCGCTGTTCGGCCGCGGTTCGGGGCTCACCGGGTGCGGGCCGCACGTGCACGACGTCGCCGGCGGACAAGGCGCGCGCGGCGCCGTCGTGGCCGCGAACGATCAACTCACCCGATGTCCCCAGGCCCTCGGCCACTGCCTGTTCCGGCGCCGTGGAGCCGGGCAAATGCAGTGCCACGCGGCGTCCCAGGGTGTCCACTTCCGATTCGAGGAGAGCGCGCATTTCCCCGCCCGGTCCGAATTCGGCGCCGGGGTCCGCGCTCGCTCGGTGATAGCAGCGGGCGAATTCGCGCAGGATCTCGGTGAGCAGTGCTTGTCGGCCGGGTACGGCAGCGGCGTCACCGGCCTCCAGGAGCAGCGACGTAGCGGCGGGGACCGGTAGGTGGCGCTGACTCACGTTCAAGCCCGCACCCACCACCACGCCGGGGGCGGAGCCATCCCGGGGAGAGACCAGCGAAGCCAGCACACCGCACACCTTGCGCGAGTCCACCAGAACATCATTGGGCCACTTGATCACCGCGGGAGCACCCACGCTGTCCCGGACCACACGCGTGACACTGTGCGCCATGATCAGCGTCAGCCACGGCACGTATTCCATGGGCCAGGGGTGACCCGCTGCCGTGTGCGGCGAGCACGCCACGGAAAAGGTGAGCGCCACGCCCGGCGGCGTGAACCATTGCCGGTCCAGGCGACCCTTACCCGCGCTCTGAAAACCGGTGACCACGGCACTCAGTTCCGCACCCCCGGTTTCTCGCACCCGGTCCGCGAGCCACCGATTGGTGGAATCGACCTGGTCCAACACGGTCACGGCGGAAAATCCGGAGTCCGCCAACGAGGACTGCAACTGGTCTGCGCGCAAATCCGCTGCCGGTGCCAGGGCAGTGGGGTCCATGCGGGTGGCTCCTTCGAAGGGGACGTGAAAGTCGTTATTTCTCAGCTTATGTCTACCGGCGCTGTCGGGGCATAAGCTGAACGGAAGCAACCCCACATCAGGCCGGTGAAAGGCAACTATGAGCATTTTTGCAGTGACCTACTCTTACGGCGGCCCCACGGAGACCCTCAACGAACACCGCCCCGCTCACCGCGCCTACCTGGGCGAGCTGGCGCAGCAGGGAAAGATCATGGGCTCGGGGCCGTTCACGGACCAGGGCGCCGCCGGTGCCCTGCTCGTGTTCTCGGCCGAGAGCGCGGAGGAAGTCCGGGCCATCCTGGCTGAGGATCCGCTGGTCATTCAGGGTGTCGTAACCGACCACAGCGTGCGTGAATGGAGCATCAACACCGGCACGTGGTCGTGACTGACCGGCCACGACTACACGTAAGAACCCGTCACGGGATTGTGGGACCCCTACAAAGGCAAGGGCCGCCCCGCAGAATAAGCTTGTGACGTCCTGAACCTGGGACACCCGGTGCTCCCATCCCTGTACCGGACCGAGATAACGCGAGGTGCCATGAGCCACGACCTGACCACCACCGCAGGCAAGATCGCCGATTTCCGCGAGCGCCGTGAGAAGTCCGAGCGGCCCGCCGGTGACGCGGCGGTCGAGAAGCAGCATTCCCGCGGTAAGAACACCGCCCGCGAGCGCATTGAGATGCTGCTGGACGTGGACTCCTTCGTGGAGTTCGATGCTCTGGCCGTGCACCACTCCACGATGTTCGGCATGGAGAAGAAAAAGCTGCTGGGTGACGGCGTGGTGACCGGTTACGGCACCGTGGACGGCCGGTTGGTTGCCGTGTACTCCCAGGACTTCGGGGTTTTCGGCGGTTCGCTGTCCCAGGTCAACGGCGAGAAAATCGTCAAGGTTCAAAAGTTCGCCCTGCGTAATGGCTGCCCCGTGATCGGCATCAACGACGGCGGCGGCGCTCGGATCCAGGAGGGCGTGGCCTCCCTGGCGATGTTCGCGGACATTTTCCGGATGAACGTGCGTTCCTCCGGAGTGGTTCCCCAGATCTCCCTGATCATGGGCCCGTGCGCCGGCGGCGCCGCCTACTCCCCCGCCCTGACGGACTTCGTGGTCATGGTGGACAAGACTTCGCACATGTTCATCACCGGCCCGGACGTGATCAAGACCGTCACCGGTGAAGAAGTGGACATGGAGACCCTGGGCGGTGCCCGCTCCCACAACGAACGCACCGGCACCGCGGCCTATCTGGCCGCTGATGAGCAGGACGCCTTCGACTTCGTGCATGAGCTCCTCGAATATCTGCCGGGCAACAACCTGCAGGACTCCCCGCGTATGGAGCACGACCAGATCCTGGAAATCGATGACGAGGACCTGGGTCTGGACACGCTCATTCCGGATTCCGCCAACCAGCCCTACGACATGCGCACCGTGATCGAGACCGTGGTGGACGACGGTCACTTCATGCAGATCCAGGAGCTCTACGCGCCCAACGTGATGGTCGGTTACGGCCGCGTGGAGGGTCAGACGGTGGGCATCGTGGCCAATCAGCCCATGCAGTTCGCCGGCACCCTTGACATCGCCGCGTCGGAGAAGGCCGCGCGTTTCGTGCGCCACTGCGATGCGTTCAACATTCCGATCCTGACCTTCGTGGACGTCCCCGGCTTCCTGCCGGGCACGGACCAGGAATTCAACGGCATCATTCGCCGCGGCGCCAAGTTGCTGTACGCGTACGCGGAGGCGACCGTTCCCATGGTCACCCTGATCACGCGCAAGGCCTACGGTGGCGCGTACATCGTGATGGGTTCCAAGAAGCTGGGCGCGGACATCAATTTGGCCTGGCCCACCGCTCAAATCGGTGTGATGGGCGCTCAGGGAGCGGTGGAGATTCTCTACCGCCGCGATCTGAAGGCCGCAGCGGACAACGGCGAGGACACCGCCGCTCTGCGCGCGGAGCTTGCTCAGAAGTTCGAGGAGGACCTGTTGAATCCCTATCAGGCCACGGAACTCGGGTTCGTGGATTCGGTCATCATCCCGTCCGAGACCCGCACTCAGATCATCAAGGCGTTGCGCGGTCTGGCCGACAAGCGCGCGTCGATGCCCGCCAAGAAGCACGGGAACATTCCGCTGTGAGCGCCCACGACAAGACGTGTGCGGCGGTGTCCGGGTTGGAGTCCGTAGATCCCCAGGACAAGCGCGACCCCCTCTTCACGGTCACGCGCGGCAACCCGACCGCCGAGGAACTCGCCGCGCTCACCGCGGTCTTCATGAGTTACGACGCCGCTGCGGGCGATGCGCACTCCACTCCCGTTCGCGTACCGCGAGTACAGTCGCGTCGCATGCGGCTGGGAATGAAACTTCGCCCCGGGTGGGGCGCGTGGCGGCGCACACGGCCGGAGAGCTGACCCCGGGGTTCATGATTTCCCCAGCATAATGGTGGGCGTGAATGTCATTGTCGCGAGCGTGTTGTGGAGCCTGGCCCTCCTTCTGCTGGCCAGTGGCGTGGCCAAGCTGCTCACCCGCAAGACCGACGACAGCGCCCTGAACGTCATGGCACTACCCGCCCTGGTGGACACGCGGGCCACGCGCACCGCGCTCCCCTGGGTCGAGATCCTCTTGGCGCTGGCTCTGGTGCTGAGCTCCGGAATCGTCCTCTGGGCGGCCACGGCCGCGACCGTGGTGCTCTTCGCCGCATTCACGGTGTTCGTGAGCATCGGTGTGCGCCAGGGTGACCCGGCGTCCTGCGGGTGCTTTGGTTCGTGGTCTCGAGCGCCCATGTCCTGGCGCACCATTGTTCGCAATCTGGTCTTCGTGGCCCTGGCCACCATTGCGTTCCTTGCGGCGAGCACCGGTTCCTACCCTGGGCCCGCCCTGCCGTTGCCATGGTGGACCGTGGTGGCGGCGGCAGTTCCGCTGGTAGTCATCGGGGTGATCGTGTGGGCCGAAAGGGGCGCCCCGACCCAGCAGGGGTTGCGCGCGGCTCAGCTGAGCACCCTTGCGCCGCTGCCGCAGTACCTCAACTCTCGGGAGACAACCTCCCGGCCCAGCACCGCCGAGGTCGTGGACCCCGCCGTCACCACTCACCCGGGTGACGCGGCTGTCGAGGCAGACAATGACGTTCGGCTTCCGATTCCCCTCGGCTGGGCCGTTGACGGCAAGGGTCAGCGAGTGTCACTGCGCATCATGGCGCACAGCCAGGCACGTGCCCTGTTCTACGTCGGCCCGGAATGCGACCCGTGCCTGACCGTCATTCACCGGCTCCGGAACATTCCCCATGCTCTGGGCCCGGTGGCACTGCACACCGTGGTCTCCCATGAAGATGTTCTGCGGGCCCTGCCCGAGTCCCTGCGCCCCAACGCCCTGGTGGACCCGGACCGGTCGCTGGCCGGCTCTTTGGGTATGGTGTCCACCCCGTGGGCCGTGGTCCTGGGTGCGGACGGCTTGCTGGCGGGCGGTCCCGTAGCAGGCGGCCCGGCCGTGGGGCGGCTACTGAATGAACTGCTGGAACGCTTCGACACGGCTCCCCGTTCGTAACCACCGCCCGCGTGCGACCGTGTCATCTCGCCGGGTGGGACTAGTGTGGCTTCTCGTGACTGACACGCAGACCGGCAACGGTTCGACCCACGAGCTCCCCCCGCTGGGAACGGTTCACCGCCCCGCCACCCCGGTGGATGACCTGGCCAACCGGCATTTCGAGCGCTCCATGAGGCTGGATCCTCTGACGGCCGCGTTGAACGGTCTCACCGGTTACGGACCCGCCTACCCTGATTACGGACCTCAGGGTCGAGCGGACAGAGCACACTTGCGCACCGAAACTCTCCGGGCCCTGCGGTCAGCACAACCCCTGGACGACGTCGATCGGGTCACGATTCACGCCCTGCGCAATCAGCTGAACCTGGAGGCGGACCTGCATTCCGCGAACCTGGATGTGTCACCCGTCAACAACATTGCCTCCCCGGTGCAGGGGGTGCGCGAAATCTTCGACAACATGCCCACGAACAGCACGCAGGACTGGGAGCACATCGTCGAGCGGTTGCATCACGTGCCCCGCGCTCTGGGCAGTTACACCGAGGGGTTACGCGAGGCGGCCTCGCTCGGCAAAATGGCCTCGATGACCCAGATCCGAGAAGCCGGAGCGCAAGCGGAGGCCTACTCCGAACTCAAGGGGCCCCTGGGCGCACTCCTGACCCATGGAGCCGTCCCCGCACACCTCCGGCCTGCGTTGGAGCAAGCCGTGACCCGGGCCCGCGAGGCCTACTCGGCCCTGGTGCGCTCGTATCACGAAGATTTCGCCCCGTCCGCCCGGGAATCCGACTCCGTGGGGGAGGACGACTACCGCCTGTATCTGCGCTCTTTCCTGGGTGCCACCCTCGAACCTCGCGAGGTGTACGAGTGGGGCATCGACCAGTTGCGCACGTTGGATCAGGAACAGCGGCTGGTGGCCCACGAGATCCTGCCGGGCTCATCCATTCGTGAGGCCATGAACGCGCTCAACGACGACCCGGCCCGCCGCCTGGATTCCACCGATGCCCTGCAGCACTGGATGCAGGAACTCGCCGATCGGGCCGTGTCCGAACTGTCCACGACTCACTTCGAATTCACGGACGCCATGCGCAACCTGGAATGCAGGATCGCGCCCACGCAGGACGGCGGAATTTATTACACCCCGCCCAGTAGCGACTTCTCCCGCCCCGGGCGCATGTGGTGGTCGGTCCCCGAGGGCACCCACCACCACGCCACGTGGGAGGAAACCACCACCGTCTACCACGAAGGCGTCCCCGGGCACCACTTGCAATGCGCGACCGCCTTGGCCAACGCGGGTGAACTCAATGACTGGCGCCGCATGGGAATTTGGGTGTCGGGCCACGGTGAAGGCTGGGCACTGTACGCCGAGCGCCTCATGGCCGAACTCGGATACCTGGATGACCCCGGTGACCGCATGGGGATGCTCGATTCGCAGCGGCTGCGCACGGTGCGAGTGATTTTCGATGTCGGATTCCACTGCGGTTATGAAGTGCCGGGGCAACTGGGTGACCTGCTCGGTGGCGCTCGCCCCGGTGAGGTGTGGTCCCCGCAGGACGGGTGGGACTTCCTGACCCACAACGTGATCATGGACCCCGCCGTGCTGCGTTTCGAATGGTTGCGCTACATGGGCTGGCCGGGCCAGGCGCCGTCGTACAAACTGGGCCAGGAACTGTGGCTGGACCTGCGCCGGCAAGTAAAGGCGCGCGAAGGCGAGCGGTTCGATCTCAAACAGTTCCACAGCCGCGCATTGCGCCTCGGGTCCGTGGGATTGGACACACTCGCACACGCCATGACTCTCTAGTCCTGCGTGTTCTCGCGGGTTTGTTTCCGATTCGGTACAACGACGGCGCTCGGTACGTAACATTTCGTCATACAGCACGTGCGCTTTATGATTCGCCGCTCTACGCTGGCTGATATGAATTCCGCAGAAAATACCCGGCGCCTACCGAAATGGATGACCTCCTTCGGTTGGCAGATCTTGATCGCCCTGATCCTGGGCGTGCTCCTGGGCTCCCTGGCCGCATCCATGGGTGGCGACCCCGAGGAGAATCCCAACTGGTTGATGACCACGCTGGACACCATTGGCGCCAGCTACGTCACGCTACTGAAGGCAGCGGTGGTGCCCCTGGTGGTGACCGCCGTGATCGCCTCGATCGCCAACCTCCGCGACGTCTCCAATGCGGCCCGGCTCGCGTGGAAGACCCTGGTGTGGTTTGCGATCACCGCGCTGATTGCCGTGCTGATCGGCATGGTGTTGGGTGTGGTGATTCAGCCCGGCGTGGGTACCGGCCAAGCACAACCCGGTGAATACACGGGCTCCGAGGGCTCCTGGCTCGGATTCCTCAAGGGCATCATCCCGGTGAACTTCCTGGGACTGGAGGCCACCTCCAAGATGCCCGACGCGGAAACCGTGACCACGGCACTGAACTTCAACGTGTTGCAGATCCTGGTGATCTCCGCCGTGGTGGGTATTGCCGCGCTCAAGGTCGGCAAGGCCGCGGAACCGTTCCTGACCTTCATGCAGTCCGGCCTGGCAATCATGCAGAAAATCGTGTGGTGGATCATTCGCCTGGCACCGCTGGGCACCCTGGGTCTGATCGGACGCGCGGTGTTCGAATACGGTTGGACCTCCATGGGCTCGCTGGTCAGCTTTGTGATCACCGTGTACGTGGGTCTGCTCCTGGTCGGTTTTGTGGTCTACCCCATCCTGATCAAGATCAACGGCCTGTCCATCAAGCAGTTCTTCTCCGGCGTGTGGCCGGCCATGCAGCTGGGCTTCGTCTCCCGTTCGTCCCTGGGAACCATGCCGCTGACCCAGCGCGTGAGCGAACGGAATCTGGGCGTACCCCGGCATTACGCGTCCTTCGTTATCCCGCTGGGCGCCACCACCAAGATGGACGGTTGCGCAGCCATTTATCCGGCCGTCGCAGCAATCTTCGTGGCCCAGTTCTACGGTGTTGCGCTGACCCCCATGCACTTCGTGCTGATCGCCCTGGTGTCCGTGCTGGGTTCGGCGGCAACCGCGGGAACCACCGGCGCCACCGTCATGCTGACGCTGACGCTGTCCACCTTGGGTCTGCCGCTCGAGGGAGTGGGCCTGTTGCTGGCCGTGGACCCGATCCTGGACATGGGTCGCACCGCGCTCAACGTCACCGGTCAAGCCCTGGTGGCCGCGATCGTGTCCAAGCGTGAGGGCATCATCGACATGGACCTGTACAACGCCCAGCGCTCCGGTGAGCCGTTCTCGGACGAGGACACCCACCAGCAATTGTCCCCGGCCGGCACCCGAACCGGAACCGGCGAGGGATCGCACGCCCTTGCCCCGTCGGGCCCCAGTGACGGGCAACGCGTGGACTGAGCCCTAACTCGAAAAACGGCGAAAACTCACAGACAAGGAGCGGCACGGGATACCCGTGCCGCTCCTTGCCCGCCCGGACAGAACCACTAGACTGTGAACCACATCACCACAATGACGTAGGAGATTCATGCCATGACGGTTTACCAACAGCCCGGCCAGGACGGCGCCAAGGTCACTTTCAAGCCCCGTTACGAACACTTCATCGGCGGTGAATGGGTGGCGCCCGTCAAGGGCCAGTACTTCGAAGACATCACACCCATTACGGGACAACCCTTCACCGAGGTGGGCCGCGGCACCGCCGAGGACATCGAAGCGGCCTTGGACGCGGCGTGGGCCGCAGCGCCGTCGTGGAATGCCACGTCTCCCACCGAGCGCGCGTTGATGCTGAACAAGATCGCGGATCGCATGGAAGAGAACCTCGAAACCATTGCGGTCGCGGAGACCTGGGACAACGGCAAACCCATTCGCGAATGCCTCAATGCGGACATCCCGCTCGCAATCGACCATTTCCGCTACTTCGCCGGAGCCATCCGCGCCCAAGAGGGCCGCTTGTCCCAGTTGGACGAGAACACGGTGGCCTATCACTTCCACGAGCCCCTGGGTGTGGTGGGTCAGATCATCCCGTGGAACTTCCCGATCCTGATGGCCGTGTGGAAACTCGCTCCCGCGTTGGCCGCCGGTAACTGTGTGGTGCTCAAGCCCGCCGAGCAGACTCCCGCCTCCATCTTGGTGCTCATGGAGCTCATCAAGGACCTGGTGCCCGCCGGAGTCATCAATATCGTCAATGGTTTCGGCGCAGAATGCGGCAAGCCGCTGGCGTCCAACAAGCGGATCCGCAAAATCGCATTCACGGGTGAGACCACCACAGGCCGCCTGATCATGCAGTACGCCTCCGAGAACATCATTCCGGTCACGTTGGAACTGGGTGGCAAGTCCCCCAACATCTTCTTCGAGGACATTGCGGCGCAGAAGGACGGCTTCTACGACAAGGCGTTGGAGGGCTTCGCGTTCTTCGCGCTGAACCAGGGTGAGGTGTGCACGTGCCCCTCACGCGCGCTGGTCCAGGAATCGATCTACGACCAGTTCCTGGCCGACGGTATTGATCGGGTCTCCAAGATCACGGCGGGTAACCCGCTGGACACGGACACCATGATCGGCGCCCAGGCATCCACCGATCAGCTCGAGAAGATCCTCTCCTACCTGGACATCGGTAAGAAGGAGGGCGCCAAGGTGCTGATCGGCGGTGAACGCGCCGAGCTCGACGGCGATCTGGCGGGCGGCTTCTACGTGCAGCCCACCGTGTTCGAGGGCACCAACGACATGCGCGTCTTCCAGGAGGAGATCTTCGGCCCCGTGCTGTCGGTGGCCAAGTTCAGCACCTACGACGAGGCCATCGGCGTGGCCAATGACACGCTGTACGGGCTCGGCGCCGGCGTGTGGGCGCGCAGCGGCAACATTGCCTATCGCGCCGGACGCGCCATCCAGGCCGGTCGCGTGTGGGTGAATCAGTACCACAACTACCCCGCTCACTCGGCGTTCGGCGGGTACAAGTCCTCGGGGATCGGACGCGAGAACCACCTGATGATGTTGGACCACTATCAGCAGACCAAGAACCTGCTGGTGTCCTACACGGAAACTGCGCAGGGCTTCTTCTAAACCCTGAGCGAAAGGTAGTGAGGTGCCATGAGCGCACAACCTTTTGAACCGCAAGACCTGGGCGGTCTTGAGTACCACGTGGTGCTCGAGACCGCCCCGGTGGTGCCCGGCGACACCACCTCTCGGGTGGGCTTCACCGGGCCCGCCGTGGCCTTGCTGCAGGAACTATGGGACCAACACGGACCGCTCATGTTCCACCAATCGGGCGGCTGCTGCGACGGTTCATCCCCCATGTGCTTTCCCGCCGGAGAATTCCGAACGGGAGCTGCGGATGCGCTGCTGGGGGTTGCCCAGTTGCCGTCGCCGTCCGGTGGGGAGCTGGGCCCTTTGGAGTTCTGGATCTCGACCGAACAATTCGAGGTGTGGCGTCACACGCGCTTGATCATCGATGCGATTCCGGGTCGGGGCGGGGGGTTTTCCCTGGAAGCGCCCACGGGCAAACGGTTTCTCACGCGCAGCGAACTCTGCATCGTGCCGCCGGTCGAGTCAGGTCCGCAAGAACGCAACACGCACCCTGTAGGTAACAGCCGCGAGGCCACCTTTCACCCGCCGGCCCTGGGTCATCCGCGCGCTTCATGAGAAGTTCACGCGGGAGCACGCGGGGATTACTTTGTGTCCCCTGATACATCGCGCCAGCCTTGCACGGCTGGCCACGGTATTCTCCGCATGCTCCCACATCCCCCGTGAACCGGCGGTGTAGGCCTTGTTTCGCCTCCCCGGGAATGAAACATCAACCACCGCCGGGTGACCCCGAGGGAGGACGCCAAGTGCGCACTCAATCCGTCATCGCTGGGGTTACTCAAAAGTAACCTATTAGCCGTGACGCGTCAATGATGTCGACAGAAAATAGTTGACAAGGATTTCCGGACGGATCTGGGCGGTGGCTGCGCTCCCGCATGCGTCACCGCCTTTGGGTCTTCGTCGTTCGACTCGTATATTGAAACCCATGCGTCCTGTTCTCATTCTGGCCTCGCAGTCTCCTGCGCGCGCATCCCTGCTGACGCGCGCACACCTTCCGTACGAGACCGTGGTCTCGCACGTGGACGAGGACGCCGCACTCGCCGAGCACGGGCCATTGAGCCCCTCGGACACGGCACTGCTGCTGGCGCGAGCCAAGGCGGAAGCCGTGGCGAGTCTGGAGGTTGCCGAGGGCCGTGTGGTTCTGGGGTGCGACTCGGTCTTCGAACTCGACGGCGAGAGCTACGGCAAGCCCTACACTGCGGATGTGGCGGTGGAACGCATCACCGCCATGAGCGGACGGAAAGGCACCCTGCACACCGGCCATTGGCTCGTGGATCGCCGAAACGGCGAAACCCTCGGTGAGGGTGCCGTCAGCTCTGCGGACGTCTATTTTGCGCAGATGTCCCGCGAGGAGATCGACGATTACGTAGCCACCGGCGAACCCCTGCAGGTCGCCGGCTCATTCACCCTTGACGGCCACGGATCAGTGTTCATCGAGCGCGTGGACGGAGACCCCAATGCCGTGATCGGTCTGAGCATCTCCACGCTTCGCCGACTTTTGGCCGCCCGCGGCATCAGTCCAAGCCATTGGTGGCGGCCAACACCACAGGCCACCACGTCATGATTTGTAGAAGACCTACAGATCAACCCCGCACCCGGGCCTTCGCTTAGGTGATCTCCAGTACGGGGCACTAATCTGCTGGAGAGTATCGACAAGGAGCTATTCACGTGACAATCACCTCCACGCAGCAGCAGGCCTCCGCTGACATGCGCCCCATGACCAAGGTCTTGGTGGCCAACCGCGGTGAAATCGCGGTACGCGTCATCCGCGCCGCACGCGACGAAGGCCTCACCTCCGTGGCCGTCTACGCGGATACCGACCGCGACGCCATGCATGTGCGCATGGCGGACGAGGCCTACGCCCTGGGCGGCACCACGGCCGCCGATTCGTACCTCGTGATCGACAAAATTCTCGACGCCGCCGCTCGCGCCGGGGCCGATGCCGTTCACCCCGGGTATGGCTTCCTCTCGGAGAACTCGGACTTCGCCATGGCCGTGATCAATGCCGGTATGACGTGGATCGGGCCTCCCCCGGCGGCCATTTCCAAGCTCGGCGACAAGGTGGCTGCCCGCCACATCGCCGAGAAGGTCAATGCCCCGCAGGTTCCGGGCACCGCCGATCCCGTGAACTCCGCGGATGAGGTGCTCGCCTTCGCGGACGAGCACGGCCTCCCGATCGCGATCAAAGCGGCCTTCGGCGGCGGTGGGCGCGGTATCAAGGTCGTGCGCGAACGTGCTGCCATCCCGGAACTGTTCGAATCCGCCGTCCGTGAGGCCACCGCCGCCTTCGGCCGCGGTGAGTGCTTCGTCGAGCGGTTCCTGGACGCTCCGCGGCACGTGGAAACCCAGTGCCTCGCGGACGGCCACGGCAACGTGGTGGTGGTGTCCACCCGCGACTGTTCACTGCAGCGCCGCAACCAGAAGCTCGTGGAAGAAGCTCCCGCACCCTTCCTCACGGACGATCAGGTCCACCGCCTGTACGAGGCCTCCAAAGCCATCCTCAAGGAGGCTCAGTACCAGGGTGCCGGTACGTGCGAGTTCTTGGTCGGTCAGGACGGCACCATTTCCTTCCTCGAGGTCAATACGCGATTGCAGGTGGAGCACCCGGTGTCCGAGGAGGTCACCGGGCTGGACCTCGTGCGCGAGCAGTTCCGCATTGCACGCGGTGAGGAACTCGGCTACGAGGACCCGCAGGTACGCGGCCACAGCTTTGAGTTCCGCCTCAACGGTGAGGACGCCGGCCGCAACTTCATGCCGGCTCCGGGCACCCTGACCACGTTCTCGCTGCCCACGGGGCCCGGCGTACGCGTGGACACCGGTGTGGAGGCCGGTGAAACCATTGGCGGCAACTTCGATTCCATGCTCGCCAAGCTGATTGTCACGGGCACCACCCGGGAACAGGCGCTGCAACGCTCCCGCCGTGCCCTGGACGAGCTCGTGATCGAGGGCATGCCCACGGTCGTTCCCTTCCACCGCGCGGTCGTTTCCGACCCGGCTTTCGCCCCGGAGGACGACACGGCGTTCTCGGTGCACACCCGGTGGATCGAAACCGAGTTCGACAACCAGATCCAGCCGTATGAAGCACCCGTCGAACCCGCCACGGAAGAACCCGAGCGCCAGTCCGTGGTGGTCGAGGTGGGTGGCAAACGACTTGAAGTCACCCTGCCGCAACTGCCCGGTGCCGGGCGCACCGCCGCCACCACCACCGGCGGCCCGCAGCCCAAGCGCAAGTCACGCGCCAACCGCGGTGGTTCCGCCGCGGCCCGGGGTGCTTCCGGTGATTCGCTGACCTCGCCCATGCAGGGCACCATCGTAAAAATTGCCGTGGCCAACGGCGACACCGTGGCAGAGGGCGACCTGATCGTGGTGCTCGAGGCAATGAAGATGGAACAGCCTCTCACGGCCCACAAGTCCGGTGTGATCAAGGACCTGTCGACCTCCACCGGGGACACGGTCTCCGCGGGGACGGTACTGGCAAACATCACGGACTGATCCCTCAAGACTGCGTAAGAACGGCGGCTCCCCCGTGGGTGCCGCCGTTCTTGTGTTCCGTTCACGCCCCGAGCGCGATCAGTGCGTTCGATCCTGGGTGTCAAGAAATATCTCACATAATGGATGTCTGAATTCATCTTGTGGACCGCCGGGTCTAGCGTGTAACCATTCACAACCCCTTCCCCTGTGAGGATTCATCATGTCTACAACCGTGACGGATTCGGGTTCCCAGGGACCCGGATCGGATCAGCCACCCGCGCAGCGCGTCCCACGCTCTCGCGTGATCGTGGCGTCGCTGGTGGGCACCACCATCGAGTTCTACGACTTCTACGTGTACGCAACCGCTGCCGTGGCCGTCTTCCCCGCGCTGTTCTTCACGGGCGAGGACGAGACCACCAAGCTCCTGGCCTCCATGGCCACCTTTGCCGCGGCGTTCTTCGGTCGCCCCATTGGTTCGGTGATCTTCGGCCATTACGGCGACAGGATCGGCCGTAAGGCCACCTTGATCGGCGCGCTGCTGACCATGGGCATCGCCACGTTCTTGATCGGCCTGCTACCCACCTACTACTCCATCGGCATCTGGGCTCCCCTGATCCTGACGATCCTGCGTTTCTGTCAGGGCCTGGGCTTGGGCGGCGAGTGGTCCGGCGCGTCGTTGCTGGCCACCGAGTACGCGGAAGAGGGCAAGCGTGCCCGTGCCGCCATGTGGCCCCAGTTGGGTGCGCCGTTCGGCTTCATCCTGGCCAACGGCTTCTTCTTGATCCTGACCATCGTCATGCAGTTCGGCACCGCCGGGCATCACGCCGTGGGTGACCACCCGTTCCTGGTCTGGGGCTGGCGCATCCCGTTCATCGCCTCCGTGGTCATGGTGCTGCTGGGCCTGTGGGTGCGCATGAAGCTCGAGGAAACCCCGGTCTTCAAAAAGGCCGAACGGCAGGGCCAAAAGGTCAAGGCACCCGTGGTCGAGGTGTTCAAGACCTCATGGGTCCAGATCATCCAGGGCACCTTCATCATGCTGGCCACCTACGTTTTGTTCTACCTCATGACCGCGTGGGTGCTGTCCTTCGGCATCGGCTCCCCGGACAACGGTGGCCTGGGTATCGAGTACCGCGATTTCCTGGTCATCCAGTTGTTGGCCGTGGTGCTGTTCGCCATCACCGTGCCGATCTCCGGTTGGCTCGCCGACAAATACGGCCGCCGTTCCTCGCAGCTCGTGATCACCTCCGCGATCGTGGTGTTCGGCCTGTGCTTCGGTCTGATCATGGACCCCGCGCTCGTGGGCACCGGGGAGAACGTCTCCGTGGGCCGCGTGCTCTTCTTCCTCGCGGTCGGCATGACCTTGATGGGCCTGACCTTCGGTTCGATGTCCGCCATCCTCCCCGAGCTGTTCCCCACCAACGTGCGTTACACCGGCTCCGGCATCGCGTACAACGTGGCCTCCATCCTGGGCGCGGCCATCACCCCCTACATCGCGGTGGTCCTCAATGCGAACTTCGGGGTGGGCTCGGTGGGCATGTACTTGTCCTTCGCAGCGGTTATCACGCTGATCGCCCTGTGGTTCTCCCCGGAGACCAAACACGTGGACATGTACACCGTGGGACGCAAGCTCGTGAAGTAACGAACCGTCCGCTCCGCCGGCCATCACGTACGACGTCGCCCCGGTGACCTTTCGCGCGAACGGTCACCGGGGCGACGTCGTACGTTCGTGGGTCAGCGGTGCACGTGCAACCGGCGAGCGGCCTCCGAGATGGAGCCCGACAGGGACGGGTACACGGCAAAGGTGTCCGCGAGGTCGTCCACGCTGAGGTTGTGGGTGACGGCCAGGGCGATCGGGTAGATCAGCTCGGACGCGCGCGGGCCCACGACCACGCCACCCATGACGGTGCCGGTGCCGCGGCGGGCGAAGATCTTCACGAAACCGTCGTCCACGGCCATCATCTTGGCGCGCGGATTGGTGCCCAGTTGGAGTGCCGCGTACTCGATCACGGACGGATCGGACTTTGCGTCCTTCTGGCCAACGCCCACTGACGCGATCTCCGGGGAGGTGAAAATGTTGGAGGCAACCTGGTCGGTGCGTAGCGGGCGCACTGCGTCCCCCAACTGGTGAGCCACGGCAATGCGGCCCTGCATGGCTGCCACGGAGGCCAGCGGCAGCACGCCGGTGCAGTCACCTGCGGCGTAGATGCCGGGCACGGTGGTGCGCGACACGGCGTCGACCACGATGTGACCGGACCTGCTCGTGGCCACTCCCACCTCGTCGAGACCGAGGTCGGTGGTGTGCGGGATGGAACCCACGGCCAGCAGACAGTGTGAGCCCCGGACCTTACGGCCGTCGGCGAGGGTGACCAGAACGCCGTCGCCGGTGTTCTCCACCGTGTCCGCACGAGAACGGGACAGCACCGTCAATCCGCGGCGCTCGAACACGTTCTCCAGTACGGCTGCGGCGTCGGAGTCCTCCCCGGGAAGCACCTGGTCGCGGGAGGAGATCAACGTGACGTCCGAACCCAGGCCGTTGTACGCGGACGCGAACTCCGCACCGGTGACACCGGAACCCACCACAATGAGCTTCTCCGGGATCTCCCGCATCTGGTAGACCTGCTTCCAGTTGAAGATCCGCTCGCCGTCGGGCTTGGCAGTGTCCAACTCACGCGGGTAGGCGCCCACGGCGAGCAGCACGAACTGGGCTTCGAGATCGTATTCAAGCCCCTCATCCGTGTCCACATGCACCGTGTTCGGGCCGACCATCCGGCCACGACCCTTGACCAGGTGCACGCCCTGACGTTCCAGGCCACGCTTGATGTCGCGGGACTGGGTGGCGGCCAGGCGCAACAGGCGGGTGTTGACCTTTTCCAGGTCCACGGACAGTTGGTTGATCTCATCACCGTCGCCGGAGCCACCCACAATGTGGACACCCAGATCCTTGGCCTCCGCAAAACGGTTCATCGTGTCCGCGGACGCAATCAGGGTCTTGGACGGGACCACGTCGGTCAGCACCGCCGAGCCGCCCATGCCCTGCTGTTCGATCACCGTGACCTCGGCACCCAGGGACGCAGCCACCAGTGCAGCCTCGTACCCACCCGGGCCGCCACCAATGACAACGAGTTTCGGATTCGCAAATTCAGTCTGCACATTCACGCCTCCCATTGTTGCAGCAATTGACCCGGGAATACGCGTGAGCGGAACCTCGGGCCCACTGTTGATGGTGATTTCCGGCTCCACGGTAGGGCGCGCACCGCCGTGCCGAGGGTGGCCGGGGTGGCGGCGGGGACCGGTTCCGCACCTCCCGTGAACATCTGAGGCGGAGGTTCGCACACCTGGACATTTGAGGCGCAAGTTCGCACAAAC
>NZ_JAUNPE010000176.1:2849-4050 GCF_030536815.1 Kocuria sp. | reverse complement strand
ACCAGGCACGTGGTGAGCATGGTCATCACCGAGGCGATGCGGTGCGACGGCGCGATCCGCTCGCCGCGGCCGAACGAGCTGACCAGCATGGCGCCCACGCCCACGCCCACGATCACGAACAGGCCCGCCATCACCGGGGCGCTCGGCAGGGAGAACAGGCCCACGCAGGCCACAGCGATGAACGACGCGCCGATCGCCACCCGCAAGGACAAGGGGAAGCGTTCGGGAAGGCGGGAGACCAGAATGCTTGCGACCGCGCTGCCCGCACCCATGAAGCCGTAAATGACACCGGTGTAAGCTTCCGTGCCGCGCAACACGTTGACGGCGGTCAGCGCGGTCTGGGTCGAGCCGAACACGGTACCCACGCACAGGCACACCATCATGGGCGGCAGCGCCTTGGCGATCGAAATCTTGCCGATGCCACCCGCCGCAGTGTCCTCGACCGTGGCCGCGCCGTGCTCGGTGCGGTGGCGCGCCAGGTACATGATGAACGCGCCCTGGCCCACGATCACCCACGCCATGATGGTGAGCAGAGCGGGGTTGGGACCGAGTAATCCGACGAGCAGACCGGCAATCACGGGACCCAGGATGAAGCTGGTTTCGTCGCAGGCAGTTTCGTAGCCCAGCGCGCGGGTGATCAGTCGCGGTTGCCGACGACGCCGCGCCAAGCCCGACCAGTGCGCCCTCGCGATCGCGCCCACTTGCGGGTTCGCGGAACCGACCAGGGCAGCGCACACGAGGATGAGGGGGGTGGGCCCGTCATTGACGACCGTCAGGAGCAGGGCCGTGAGGCTCAGCAACTGGATGAGCGTTGCGCTGACAACCACGGGCAGCGGACCGAAATGGTCGACGAGCCTGCCGACCAACGGGGCGCCAACTGCTGAACCAAGTCCCACGGCTGCCACCGTGATGCCGGCCAGACCAAGACTCAGTCCAGCGCCGCTGACGTACAGCAGCAGCCCGAGTTGCAGCGTGGCCGCAGGCAGGCGGCCGATGAAGGCCGTGATCAGGAACGGCCAGCCACCTGCGGCAACGAGCGAATCCTGCGCTGAGAGTGGCGTCTGCGCCTGCGGGGCGGTCGAGCTGGGCAAAAGGATCCTCCGGGTACATCAAACCACCGCACACCCGACCACACGTGCGGACCGATCCCTCTAAGTTCGTCTCAAATGGTACTCGCGAATCGGTCATCCGGTGCGGGCGG
>NZ_JAUNPE010000176.1:0-2749 GCF_030536815.1 Kocuria sp. | reverse complement strand
GTCACGCCACGCTGGCCGAATGGCGGCGGGACCACGAAGAGTTCTGGGCCGCCAACTCCCCCGCATGGCAGCTTGATGACAGCGCTGCGGTGGTGATGCAGGAGTTCCGCGTGGTGGAGCATTTGGAGGCTGAGTAGAGCCCACGTCCACACATCAGGGGCCGTTAGAACCCTTCCCACCGGGGAAAGAGGTTCCAACGACCCCTCAGGTGTCAGGAGCGGTTCCCATGGCACGCAGTGGTAGCTCTGCACGGATCACCAACACTCATGCGCCCTCCACCGAGACGCAGCTCACATTTGGGCGCATAGTGTCCTCATGGCACACACGAATTCGAACACCTCCGACCAGCACACCGTGGTGATTGGCGCAGGCACGGCAGGATCCATTGTCGCGGGGCGGTTGGCCGCGGCCGGCCACGCCGTGACTCTTCTGGAGGCGGGCGGGCAGGACACCAACCCCGCCATTGCCGAGCTTCCCCGCCTGGGCGAGCTGTGGCACAGCGCCGAGGACTGGGACTACTTCACCGTTGCGCAAGAACACGCCTCCGGCCGGGTCATCCACTGGCCACGGGGCCGGGTCCTGGGCGGTTCACACGCTTTGAACGCGTCCATCTGGGTTCGCGGCAACCCACTCGACTACGACGATTGGGCCGCGGCAGGCTGCGACGGGTGGTCGTGGAGCGACGTCGGCCCCGTTTTCGAGGCCTTGGAAAATTACGACGGCGCCGCGTCACCCGAAAATCGCAACCCGCGGGGCGAGGACGGCCCGATTCCCGTGGTGGGTGACTACGAACGCAGCCCGATCTTCGAGTCGATCATTGCCGCGGCGGAGGCCGTGGGCGTGGAGTTCAATCCCGATTACAACGGGGACCGGCAGGAGGGGGTTTCCTACGAGCAGCTCACCATTCGACATGGAAAACGCTGCACGACGTACACGTCGTACGTGAAGCCGCTGGTCGGGAGCGGGCGGATCACGGTTCGCACGGGCGCGATCGTGGAGAAATTACTGATCGAGGATGGCGCGGCGGTCGGCGTCGAACTGCACGCCGGGGACAACCGCGAGGTCGAGGGTGTGGAATCGGATGACCCCGCGGCCACGGCAAACGGTTCCGGCGAGGTGATCCGTGCCGATCAGGTCATCCTGTGCGCCGGCGCCCTGGACAGCCCCAAGATTCTGCTGCGCTCGGGCATCGGCCCGGCCGGCCACCTGCGGGATGTGGGTATCGAACCGGTCGTGGACCTCCCGGGCGTGGGTGAGAACCTGCATGATCATTTGCTGCTGCCCGTGATTGCGGAAGCTACCACCCGGACCATTGATCACCAGGTCGATGAGCAATCCGTGTCGCAGACACACCTGTTCTGGCGCTCGGATTCAGAGCAGGATCGGCCGGACACCCAACCCATCCACTTCTGCGTTCCCATGTACGACGACGACATGACCGGACCCGCCAATGCCTTCACACTGCACAGCGGGCTGGTCCGGCCATACTCGCGCGGAACCATCCGCCTGACGGGACCCAGCAGTACGGATCCCGCCGAGTACGATCCGCAAATTTTCGCGGATCCGCGGGACCGGGAATCACTGCGAGCCTCGTTCCGCCAGGCCAGGGACATGGTCAAGGCCGCGCCCTTGGCCGAGGGCTGGGGAGCTCGAGAGATTTGCCCCGAGTCCGATCTCGCCACCGAGGATGAAGAAAACGCCTACATGGACCGGGCAGTGACGACCTACCACCACCAAGTTGGCACCTGCAAAATGGGCACCGACCCGATGGCGGTCGTGGATCCGGCAACCCTCAAGGTGTACGGGGTGGAGGGCCTTCGTGTGGTCGACGCCTCGATCATGCCGGCCGTGACCACGGGAAACACCAACGCACCCTCCGCCATGATCGGCGAGAAGGGTGCGCGGATGCTGCTGGGTGAGGAGTAGGCCGCACCTCATGCCGCGTTAGAACCCCCGAACACACATCAGGGGCCGGTGGAACCCCTCCCACCTGGGAAAAGGGTTCCACCGGCCCCTGAGATGTAGGCAACCGCTCCAACGGCCCACCGCGTGCGCCTGCAGAAACCAGAGCCTACTGCACCGCCACCTTCGCGAACGGGTAGTCGGTATAACCCCGGTGGTCACCGCCGTAGAAGGTCTTGCTGTTCGGCTCGTTCAGCTCCAAGCCCTCGCGCCAGCGCTCCACGAGATCCGGGTTGGCGATCAACGCGCGACCCACCACCACGGCGTCGGCGATGTTGTCCTGCACGATGTGCTCGGACTCTTCCAGGTCCGTGTGCTCGCTGAACCCGCTGTTGAGCATGAACGGACCGCCGAAACGGGTGCGCAGATCCTGCACGAACGAGCTGTCGATGTCCTTGTACAACATGGACAGATACGCCAGACCCAGGTCCTGGATGCCGTCGACCAGGGCTTCGTACGTGGCCACGGCGTCAGCGTGATCGGCCTCGACCGCACCCTGCACGTTGTGCTGCGGGGAGATCCGGATGCCCACGCGATCGGCACCGATTTCCTCGACCACCGCGCGCGTCACCTCGATCACGAAGCGCGCACGGTTCTCCGGGGAGCCACCGTACTCATCGGTGCGCTGGTTGGATGCCGGGGTCAGGAACTGCTGCAACAGGTAGCCGTTGGCGCTGTGCAGTTCCACACCATCGACACCGGCGTCCACGGCGCGGCGGGCGGCGGCCACGAACTCATCGCGCACGCGCGGCAGGTCCTCGAGTTCCAGGGCACGCGGCTCCGGAGT
>NZ_JAUNPE010000023.1:16957-24961 GCF_030536815.1 Kocuria sp. | reverse complement strand
GCTCCACAGTCAAAACCTCCGGGTTCCCGTTGCGACAGGGGCCCGGAGGTTTTTTTGTGCGCGTTAGCGTATGCAGGCCACCCCGTCTGCAATGCCATCGACGTTATAACCGAAAAAATCCGGTTCTTCGGCCCTAACGTCTATCAGATTACGGGCGGGGTGACGTCTGTTCGTTGAGACCCCTGGCGGGCAGACGGTGAATTATGACTTCAGGTGTTGGATCGCGTAGGTATCGGCCTTGCGGAGCGCAGACCTGTATTCGACAGGTACACCGCCCGCATCAGCCGAATCCGAGTCTGTTTCTTCGGCCGGCTGGGGTCGGAAGACGAACCACGTGGCCGTTACCGCGAGCAGGATGACCACCACGGTGGTGACTGCAGTGAGCGGTGCGGCGGCGGTTACCTGGGACAGCGTGCGGGTAGGAACCAGGGCCGCGAATAGGAACGCCGCCCACAGCCCAGCGTACGAGCCGATCATGTTTCCCTGATGAGCTTTCACGTTCCCGCGGCGAATGGCCACGACCCCGAGGGCGAGAGAAATGAGAGTCCATGCCGAGAGCGCGTGGAGCCCGGACAGCGACGAGAACGGCCGTTGAATCCCAAAGCTGGTGACCGCGGTGATTACCATGGCGATCACCCACGTGCGCCCGAGCATGCGATGGGTGCGATCACGTTTCCGACGCACCAGGTTGAACGGTCCGACCGCCAAAGCGAAGAGTGCGGCGACGACGTGAACAATGAGGAGGGGGCTGGAGACCAAATGATCGAGTGCTTCCATGCCCATAAGATAGTTCGGGTATCCAAGTCTGTCATCGTAGATAGCTGAACCCGGAACAGGTATCCAAATCAGGGGTGGGAGAACCACCCGAGTCGTCAACCGGAGAAGCGCCGTGAAGCTCAAAGATCTTGTGGAAATCACAGGTGTTCCGGCCAGTTCCATTAAGTTCTACCTTCGTCATGAGCTGCTGCACCCCGGTGAGAAGCTCAATGCAACGACCGCGCGTTACGGTTATGAGCACGTGGAGCGGTTGGAACTCATCAAGGCTCTGCGCCAGGTCATTGGTCTGTCCCTCGAACAGTGTGCGCGGTTGGTCACCGCAGTGAACGCGGCCGAGACGGTGACCACCGTTGTGCTCATGGGTGAGGTGCAGACCGTGGTCCAAGAATTTCTGGGCGAAAGTCCCGGGCCGAGTCCCTGCGGGGAAGATCGAGATGCTGACAGCGCAGGTGACGCGGTTCGCGATCACCCACCGACATCCCAGGACACCCGCCTTACGGCGAATGACATAGTGAACGCCATGGGATGGCTATCCGGCACGGATGAATCCATGGTTGCCCTCGATCAGGAACTCCACCGGATGGCCCTGTGGGGGCTGGCTCCGCACCTGGATTCCGCACTGGTATATGCACGGGCAGTGGATGCGGTGGCCGCGCACCAGCTCCGAATCGCGCAGGACCGCAGGGGCCTCGAGGAATGGGAGCGCATGGCGGATCGGGGCGGCGCTTCCGGGGACGAGTCGGTGAGCCGCGACCAGCTCGCCATGTACGTAGCGCTGGGGGTCTACTCCTACTCGCGTTTTCTGCTCAAACTTCTGGCGGTGGCTCAGGGGTCGCATGCGCGTTCGAGCCCAGCAGACGATGAAGGCAACCGCTGACCGATCGGGACGTCAGTCGGGAAGGCGGCCGAGCGACGTCGGCGGGTGAAATATTCGAAACCTCTCTGCCACAGTTGTGTGCCGAAACGCCCGAACAGTTAACGCGTGAAATGATGACGAGTAATTGTTGTGACCCTTCTCATGCTTGCCAAGTCAGTGGAGTAGCCGAATGCGCGATAAAACAGCCTTACTGCCGGATACGTCGGTGAATCCGAGTGAGCAGTTGGAACGGGTCAGGAAATGGCGGATCGTGGGCCCCGGCCTGGTGGTTGCCGCCACGGGGGTGGGCGCTGCGGACATGGTTGCGACCCTGACCGCGGGTTCTCGTTACGGGTACGCGCTGTTGTGGGCCGTGATCGTGGGCACGGTCATGAAGGTCGTTCTGGTGGAGGGCGCGGGACGCTACTCGTTGTCCAGCGGGCGGACCATCTTCGAGGGCTGGCGGTCGCTGGGGCGTTGGACATCCTGGTACTTCGGTCCGTACATCCTCATCTGGGGTTTTGTGTACGGCGCGACCGCGATGTCCTCTTCCGCACTTCCCTTGGCGGCTCTCTTCCCGATCCTGCCGTTGTGGGCATGGGCCATCATGATGGGTCTGATCGGCTTCGGCATTGTGTGGTTGGGACGCTATGCGGCGGTGGAGAAAATCACCGCGGCCATGGTGGGCATCATGTTCCTGGTCATGGTGGGACTGGCGATCATCACGCTGCCCAACATCCCGGAGATGCTCAAGGGTCTGATCCCCGTGATCCCGCAGGGAGGCGTGGTTTACACCCTGGCACTGGCCGGTGGCGTGGGCGGCACCATTACCTTGGCGGCATACGGCTATTGGCTGCGTGAGAAGGGCTGGCACCAGCCGCGGTGGATGCGTGTCATGCAGTTGGACAATACCGTTGCATATGCCATTACCGGCATCTTTGTGTTGGCCATGCTGGTGGTGGGCGCCGAGGTCCTTTACTCCGCCGGCTATGCCATCAGCGCCGGCGACCGTGGCCTGCTCGACTTGGATGCCGTGTTGCGCGAACGCTACGGCGATGTGATCGGCGTGATCTTCCTGATCGGGTTCTGGGCCGCGTCTTTCTCGTCCGTGGTGGGCGTCTGGTCCGGTGTCTCGCTCATGTTCGCCGATTACTGGGGCAATATCCGCAACCGTCCCAAGGACCACCCGGACACCCGCAACGGCGGCAAGTACTTCAAGTTCTACCTGCTGTGGCTTACCTTCCCACCCATGCTTCTGCTGCTGCTGGACCGGCCGGTGTTCCTGATTCTGCTCTACGGGGTGCTGGGTGCATTGTTCATGCCGTTCCTGGCGGTCACCCTGCTGGGGCTGCTCAACACCTCGCGCACGCCCAAGAATTGGCGTAACGGCATGTTCACCAACGCGGTGCTGGTGATTTGCGCCGTGCTGTTCGGCATCCTGGGCATCTACCAAGTGTGGGACACCGTTTCGGACGTATTCTCCTAGCGGCACCGCACCGCAGAACGGCCTTGAACGACGACGCCGCCGGCGCCCCTTCTCGGGGCCCGGCGGCGTTGCGGTGCTACTCAGTCAGCGCGAGGCCGGCTCAGATCACTTGTTGTTGTCCTCGGGCTTGGAACCCTTGATTTGTTCCTTGACCTCGTTGACGGTCTGCTTGGCATCTTCAGCGACGGACTTGGCGCCGTCGGATGCGCGGTGAGCAGCCTGGGAAGCAGCGCCCTGGTCGTTCACGGAC
Organism: Kocuria sp.; assembly: GCF_030536815.1. Classification (GTDB taxonomy): domain Bacteria; phylum Actinomycetota; class Actinomycetes; order Actinomycetales; family Micrococcaceae; genus Kocuria; species Kocuria gwangalliensis. Next base: position 21,592 of record NZ_JAUNPE010000023.1, on the reverse strand, counting down.
GACGTGGGATCCTTGACGTCATCAACCTTGGCACCCTGACCTGCGGCCACGGTGGTGGAGTTGTTGACCGGGGAAGCGGACACGCGCGGTGACGTGGTGGCCGGGGTCTTCCAGGGATCCTGGACCGGACGGGAAGCGCGCCACGCGGCCACGCCTGCCACGGCACCGGCGGTGATGAGACCGAGGATCAACAGGCCCTTGTTGCCACCCTGGGCCTTCTTCTGCTTCTTGGCGTACTCCTTGGCGGAGTTGCGAGCAGCCTTCTGGATGCGCTTGACGGTCTTCTTGTCACCGGTGAGCTTGGTGATCAGAGCGTCGAACTGGTCCGAGGTGTCTGCATCCGCGACCTTGGCTGCCAGAGCAGCCACGGCGCCGTCGTACTTGCCCTGAGCTGCGGCGCGGCCCTTGGCGGTGTTCTTTGCCGCCTTGGCGGCCAGGGGAGCGGCAGCGGCTGCACCGGCTGCGGCGGCCTTCTCACCGCGAGCCTTTACGGTGTCGCTCAGGTCCTGAGCCTTACCCAGGCCCTCCTGGACGTAGGGGCCCGAGGACTGAACTCCGGTGGCCAGGGCGGAAGCGCCCGTCTCCACACCGTGCTGCAGCTTGGTACCCAGGTGACCGATTTCGTTGGACAGCCATGCACCGGCGTCCACGACCTTTCCCTCGGCACCCTTCTGGGCTGCCTTGGCCTTCTTCTGGTTTTCGCTCTTGAACAAGCTCATAACGTGTCCCTCCTGAAGTAGTGACATTAAAAAGCTCCACAATCAGCATACGGGCTGTTGCGTAGCCCAGAAGGGCCCAATCAGCGGATTCACGGGCTTTTCACTGTGCGCTGAACGACTCCCGGCGCCCTGGCGCACACCGGGGAGCGTGCCACAATGGCACCATGACTGCTATTGCCACACACAAGGCGACCATCCACACCAACCACGGCGACATCGTGGTGGAACTCTTCGGTAACCATGCGCCCAAGACCGTGAAGAACTTTGTCGGTCTGTCGGACGGATCCCAGGAATGGGCCGATCCCCGCACCGGTGAGAAGCAGAACGGTCCCCTCTACAAGGACATCGTGTTCCACCGCATCATCAAGGATTTCATGATCCAGGGCGGTGACCCGTTGGGTCAGGGAATCGGTGGACCCGGGTACAACTTTGACGACGAGATCCACCCGGAACTGAATTTCAACGCGCCCTACATGTTGGCCATGGCCAATGCCGGTCTGCGTAACGGACGCGGAACCAATGGGTCCCAGTTCTTCATCACCACCGCACCCACCACGTGGCTGCAGGGTAAGCACACCATCTTCGGTGAGGTAGCAGATGACGATTCCAAGAAGGTCGTCGACGAGCTCAACAACGTTCGCACCGGCGGTCAGGACCGCCCCGTGGAGGACGCCGTGATCACCTCCATCGACGTCGAGAAGCTCTGACCCAGAAGCTTTTCGCAGCCAAGGCCCACCCGTTGACCGGGTGGGCTTTGTCGTGGATATGACCAGTAGATATACGGGAGCAGACATGAATGAGCGTCCTCGAGAGAACCAGGATGACCCGCAGGGCCCGTGGCGGGATCGGCCCGTTCCTGCCCCGCAATACGGTCAGTACATTTCGGGCCCACAGGCTGGCCCCGGTCCGGGCAACCCGCTCGAGCCTGCTCGCTCTCCGCGGTCGCCTCAGCAGCGCGGTGGTCGCGGTGTTCCACGCCGCCGCGGGGGCGACATGCCGGCCTCCTGGGTAATCATTGGGCTGTGCGTGGCCGTATGGGGTCTCCAATGGCTGGTCTACGCAGCCACGCCCTACAACCTGGCCTCCATGTTGGGGTACGCGCCGGTACTGACCAGCTCCCAGCCATGGCGCATGCTCACCTCGGGCTTCGTGCACTCCATGCCGTCACCCGTGCACCTGTTGCTGAACATGTACACCCTTTATCTGTTCGGTCGGATGCTCGAACCACTACTGGGGGCGTGGCGGATGGTCGTGCTGTTTGTTCTCTCCGTCCTGGGTGGCTCCCTGGGAGTTCTGCTGCTGGGCCAACCCAATGTCCTGGTGATCGGGGCCTCGGGCGGTGTCTTCGGATTGTTCGGGGCGGTGTTCATTTTCATGCGTCATTTCAAGCGCAGCATCACGCCCATCGTGGTGCTCATCGGGATCAACCTGGCGTTCGGATTCCTGGTGGGCGGGATTGCCTGGCAGGCCCACGTGGGCGGCCTGATCGTGGGCGCACTGGTGTCCTTGGGTATGCTTCCGGGGCTACGAAAGCGGCGTTGATAAAGCTTGTCCACAGGGGTTGTCCACACCTGTTAACAACTTACAGACGTGTAATTCCACAACTGTGAACAACCCTGTGGATACCGGGACCGCGCGGCCTACGACCCCCGTGGCGTACATGTTGTTCGGGATATGCACAATGTTCTCCACACCTGTGGATAACTCTTGTGCACGGGCTGGGGAGAAGCACACGTTCGGGTGAATCGCACCACAAGTAGTTCACCCCGCGAACAAAAACCGGCACCCTGGTAGACGCGCCTTAATACTCCGCGTTAAAACCCACCCTTCGAAAGGCTCTGCTCGCATGCCCCCAATGACTCCCGCCCGTCGCAGGCTCGCCCTGTTCGCACTTGCCCTGGGCGGATTCGGTATCGGGTGCACGGAGTTCGTCTCCATGGGGTTGCTACCGCAGATCGCGCAAGACATGTTGGGCGAGACGTACGCCGCGGCGCCCGAGCAGGGCATTGCCCAGGCCGGCTGGTTGATCAGCGCCTACGCCCTGGGTGTCGTGGTGGGTGCACCACTGATTTCCGTGCTCGTGGCACGCGCGTCCCGGACCACCATGCTCCTGGTGATGGCGGTGGCTCTCTTGGTGGGCAACGCGGCCTCCGCGGTGGCACCGGAGTTCGAGGCCTTGATGGTCATGCGCTTCCTGGCCGGCTTGCCCCACGGCGCGTACTTCGGTCTGGCATCGCTCGTCGCTGCGGACGTGATGGGCCCCGGTAATCAGGCCAAGGGCGTTGCACTGGCGCTGTCCGGACTCACCGTGGCCAACGTGGTGGGCGTTCCCACCATGACCGCGCTGGGTCAGGCCCTCGGATGGCGTGCGGCGTACATTGCCGTGGCGGTGGTGTTCCTGGTGACCCTGGCCGCCCTGTGGCTCACCGTGCCGTCCCAACGCCCCATTGCCGGAGCGAGCCGCAGGGGTGAGCTGTCTGCACTTCGGTACGGGCAGGTATGGATCGTCATGGGTGTTGCCGCAATCGGTTTCGGTGGGTTCTTCGCGATCTTCAGCTATCTCACCCAGATGAGCCGCGAACTGGCCGGGTTGCCCGGTGGCGCGGTGCCGTGGTTGCTGGCGACCGTGGGCGTGGGCATGACGGTGGGCAATATCGCCGGTGGCATCAGCGCTGATCGCTACCCCAAACAATCCATGATTGCCGGGTTCCCGGTGCTCGCACTGGTCATGCTGGCCGTGTGGGCTCTCGTGGGTAATCCCGTGGGGATCTTCGTGGCGGGCCTGGCCATGGGCCTGGCCAACTCGTTCGTCATGCCGTCCATCCAGAGCTGGCTCATCGACGCCGCCGGTGACGCACGTTTGCTGGGCGCATCCCTGAATCACTCGGCCTTCAACGTGGCCAACTCCATTGGCGCCGTACTGGGTGGCGCGGTGATTTCTGCGGGCTTCGGCTACCGCTCGCCGGCACTCGTCGCGTGCGCCCTGGTGATAGTGGGCGGACTGCTCGCCCTCTACGGAGCCAAGCGGCAGAAGGGGCTGGCACGGCGCCATCGAATCACGGTCGAGATGGCTGCTACGGAACCAGAAACCAACTGACCACCGGTCGTTTCACCCGTAGTCACTCGTGGTGCGCCGCACGGAGCCGGCGAGTAACCCTGATGGGGAACGTGACCACGCGCGTCACGTCACATCACGTGGACAACGGGGCGAGCGTCGTCGTCGGGCTCGGCGCGCCGCAGGATCTCGTGAACCACCGTGGCGGTCTGGCCCTGGCCCCACAGTAAAAATCGCAGATAATTACGCACGGGTGAGCCCGAAGACCACTCGAGATACACGTGGGGTGGCACACCGGTCTGATCGCGAACCCACAGGGCGACCCCCGCGAGGCACGTGGGAACGGAGGAGCCGTCCACGTGAATGACGTGGTGCGAACACACGGTGCGTGAGACCAGGGAGACCTTGTCCGAAAAATCGGACGGATCGCGCAGTTTGACCTCCACGAACCACACATCCGAATCCTCGACCAGGGCGTGAGAACGGCGCTCGACGGACAGTTTTTGCTGGTAGTCCTCGTCCACGCCCTGAGGGTCGGGGTTGCGCGGAATCAACTGGACGGCGCGGCCGCGAGAAGCGGTCATCGAGGTACGCAGGGCGGAATCGGCGCGGAGGTCCGTGATGCGCAACTCCGAGGCGCGCCACACGCGCGAGGCGAAGGAAATCACCAGGATGCAGAACACGAAGACCGCCGCGATCTTGATGCCGTCCGGGCGTTCCACCACGTTGGCCACGGTCGTGTAGAGGAACACTGCCGTGATCAGTCCGTACCCCCGGGCGAGGCGCGGGCGGCCACGATGTCCGGCGGACAGCGTGACCGCGAGCGCCGCGGAGGTCATGAGAACCAGCACCCCGGTCGCG
>NZ_JAUNPE010000023.1:10269-16857 GCF_030536815.1 Kocuria sp. | reverse complement strand
GGACAGCGTGACCGCGAGCGCCGCGGAGGTCATGAGAACCAGCACCCCGGTCGCGTAGGCCCCGCCCTGGGCGTCCACGTTGGCGTCGAAGAGCCATGTGATGACAAAGGCCACCAGCGTGAAGACCAGAATCAGGGGACGCACGGCGCGAGTCCACTCCGGAGCCATGCCGTAACGCGGCAGATAGCGGGGCACCAGGTTGAGCATGCCGGCCAGTGCGGAGGCCCCGGCGAACCACAGGATCAGGATGGTGGACAGGTCGTATGCGCTGCCGAAGACGGGCCCCATGTACTCGTGCGCCACGTACGCCAGTGCGCGACCGTTGGCCTGCCCGCCGGGCGCGAATTCCTGCGGGGGAATCAGCAGAGTGGTGACCATGGACGAAGACAGGAGCATGACGGCCATGATCACGGCGGCCAGTGTCAGCATCTTGCGGGCGCCTCTGATGCGGCCGGCGACGGCGCCGTGGCCGGCCTTGGCGGCGTCGGCGGTGGACCCCGGGTGGATCTGGGTCATGACCGAGACTCCGGTCTCGTATCCGGACATGCCCAGGGCGAGTTTCGGAAACACGACAACCGCCAGGAGCAGGGCCATCCAGGGATTGGAGTGCTGGGTGGTCACGGCGGACGCCCAACTGCCCATAACCTCGGGATGGCTCAGGATGCGCTCGAACCCCACCGCCATGACCGCGACATTGAGGGCCAGGTAAATGGGGACCAGGAAAACGGCCAGGGCAATGGCCTCGCGAAACCCCTTCAGGAACACGGCGGCGAGCAGCGTGATCAGAGCACAGGTGATCCACAACTTGGCATCGTTACCGTGCAGCGGCATGACCGGGTTGTCCACCAGGTGGGTCGCGGCGTCCGCGGAGGACAGGGTGATGGTGATCATGAAGTCGGTGCACGCAAATCCCAGGAGCACCAGCACCGCGATCTTGCCGTTCCACCGCGGGAGCAGTTTCTCCAGCATGCGGATGGACCCCGCGCCGTGGGGGCTGACTGCGGCAACCCAGCGGTACACGGGCAAGGCACCGCACAGGGTGACGAGCACCAACACGAGTGTCGCAACGGGAGCCAGCGAACCGGCCGCCAGGGCCGCAATGCCGGGCTGGTAACCCAGCGTGGAGAAATAGTCCACACCGGACAGGCACATCACGGCCCACCAGGGGCGGGTTCGTGTGTCTTCACGCGGGCGTTGATGCGGCCCGTGGTAGGCCGCCGAGTTCTCCTGGTCTGCGAACAACCAGGCTCGGAACCGGTGAAAAACCGCAGTGGTCATGACAATCCTCCGAGGCGTGGGCACGCGAGGTGTTTCTGTTGCACCGCGTGCCTCCGTGGGCCACGGAGCGTGCCCGTACGCTGGGTGGTATCTGACAGCATATTCTTCTCGCGGGTGTCGCACACCGGTGAGATGGCGCGTGATCCGCGGGGATTCGTGGAGGTGCGGGGGACGACATGGCCGATCAGTCTGCGCAGCTGAGCCGCCGGGCGGTGTTCCGGGGCGCTTTGGGTGTTGCCGTTCTGGGCGCGGGCGCCGGCGCTGCGCTCGCCGGTTGCGGCGCCGCAGAGAAACCGGGAGTGACCACCGGGCCGTACGGGGTGGCGGTGTGGGCCATCACTTACCGGGGGACCATTCATCCCGATCAGAGGGATCGTGGCCCGGCCCGTGCGGGCTGGCCGGCGGCCGGGTACGACGTCGCCGCGGGAGTTGACTTCGTTCCGCACCTCGCGGAGCACGCACCCGTGGACCTCGACGGGCAACGCACGGTGCTGCTCGGGCACAGCGCGGGTGGGCATTTGGCCACGTGGGCGGCGTCGCGCTCCCAGCTCGAGGAAGATCAGGTCGGGGCGCATCCCACCGTGAAGCCGCTCGGATGCGTGTCGATGGCCGGCGTGTACGACCTGATACCCGCGCATCAGGCCCGGGACTACGTCTCAGCTGCCACGGCCGGGCATGATCCGGCAGAACTGTCCGTGGTGGCCAACGCGGACCACAACTCCTGGACCGTGCCCGACCATCCGGCGTGGTCGGTGGCCCGAGGGCATGTCCTGGAACTTGTGGGCCTCTGAGATCACGCAGCGATGGGCGCGCGGTCCAGGCCATGGGGGTGGAATGAACTCCCGACTCCGCGCGTTGCTGATGTCTGGAGAAGGCTGCTGTGCCGGGCGCAGGCCCGCGCGCGACTTTCCCCGGCCGGGCGTGAAGTCCCGGAGTCGTCGGCGCACGGTGCCGACACGCTTCTTCTGCGGGGAACACAGTTCACCCACCGGCCACGACAGAAAGACGTCAACCACACCATGGGCCGCCACTCATCCTCCGATACACCCGCCCACGACAGCCGCGCCTCGACTTCCCACGTCGATCGTTCCCCTTCCGCTCCGACCACGGGCCCCCATCGCACTACCGGCCCGGCTTCCGGGGGCGACGCCGCTGGGGGCACCGACCAGCCGGATCCGCGCCGCTGGCGCATCCTGGCCGTACTTCTCGTGGCAATCTTCATGTCCCTGGTGGGCGTGAGCATCCTCAACGTGGGTCTGCCCTCCATCCAGGAAGGCCTGGGCGCCAGTCAATCCCAATTGCAGTGGGTGCTCTCCGGTTACGCGTTGACCTTCGGTGTGGTGCTCGTGGCCGCGGGCCGTGCGGGGGACATCTTCGGGCGAGGATTCATGTTCATTGCGGGCGTGGTGGTGTTCACCGTGGCTTCGGTGGCGGCGGGAATGGCCGGTGACCCCACCACCCTCACGGTGGCGCGCTTCGTGCAGGGCCTGGGCTCCGGGCTGCTCAACCCGCAGGGCATTGGCATGATCCAGCAGTACTTCCGGGGAGCCGAACGCGGTAAGGCCTTCGGAATGTTCGGCAGCATGGTGGGGATCTCCGTTGGGGTTGGCCCACTGTTGGGCGGTCTGCTCATCCAGATCGGCGGCCCGAGTGAGGGCTGGCGCTGGATCTTCCTGGTCAACGTTCCCGTGGGCATCCTGGCCCTGGTTCTGGCGTTCCTGTGGTTCCCCAAACCCCTGTTCAAGCGCACACGCGGGCAGAGCCTGGGGAAGACACTGCGAGAGCTGGACCCCGTGGGCGCCGTGGTCCTGGGACTGGCCATCCTGGCGCTGCTGTTGCCGTTCATGGAAGCGCGCACGGCGGCCTCAGCGTGGGTGTGGGCCCTGCTACCCGTGGGTTTGCTGCTGCTGGGCGGCTGGGCGGTATGGGAGAAAAAACACAAGCAGAGCGGACACAGCCCCATGGTGGATCTGTCGATCTTCCGCGTGCGCAGCTTCCTGCACGGATCGGTTCTGATCGGCCTGTACTTCCTGGGCATCACCAGCATCTGGGTGCTCGTGGCCCAGTACATGCAGGAGGGGTTGGGTCACACCGCCCTGGAGAGTGGAATGATCGGGCTCCCCAACGCCGTGGCCAGTGCCGTGGCCTCCAACTGGGCCGGGCGGCACGTGCTGCGATTGGGGCGCAAGGTCGTGGTGGCCGGGATGGTCAGTGTCCTGGCCGGCCTTACCCTCAGTGTCATGATCATCCAGTTGCGCGAACACGGGTTGGTCAGCGAATGGTGGTTGTTGGCCACCCTGGCGTTCGTGGGCCTGGGACAGGGCGCGGTGGTCAGCCCCAATCAAACCCTCACGCTGGCCGAGGTGCCCGTGGAGTACGCCGGCAGCTCCGGGGGCATCATGCAGACGGGCCAACGCATCGGCACCTCGATCGGGATCGCCATGATCACCGCGGTGTCCTTCAGCGTGCTGGCCCACACCGACTGGGGACAGGCCATTACGGCGGGCTTCGCGGCCACGGCCCTGGCGGTCATCGCGGCCCTGGTCGTGGCCGTGGCGGATATGCGCTACCGCGCTCGAACGGGCACGGGACGGACCACCACCCGGTGAGCCCACGTGGAGGCCGCGCTCAGATTCCTTTCAGTGAACGGGGAGCATTCTGGTCTCACGCAACCAGAGTCTGTCTGCGGTCACGGCCGTGACGCCCCGTTGGTTCTCACCGGGGCTCCCGCGCCCCGCCCGATCTGATCCGCGCGGCTCCCACGGCACACCCCAGGTGCTGTGTCGCGGCCGGACTCTGGAATACCGTGGTGGCCAAGCGGCATGGACATGAACTGACGAAGGAATAAATATGCGATTGTTGATCGTCGATGACGAAGTGGACCTCTCGGAGTCGTTGCGCCGCGGACTCATCAATGAGGGGTTCGTGGTGGATGTGGCCAACGACGGCGTCACTGGTGCGTGGTTGGCCCATGAGAACCCGTACGACGTGATCGTGCTGGATCTCATGCTGCCCGGAAAGAACGGGTACACAATCCTCAAGGAGATCCGCGCCGAGAAGAACTGGACGCCCGTGCTCATGTTGACCGCCAAGGACGGCGAGTACGACGAGGCCGACGCGTTCGACCTCGGTGCGGACGACTACCTGACCAAACCGTTCAGCTTCATGGTCCTGGTGGCCCGATTGCGAGCGCTCATGCGCCGCGGTGCCCCCGAACGGCCGGTCAACATCACCGTGGGCAGTCTGGAGCTGGACCCGACCCGGCACAAGGTCACCCGGGGGGACGCGGTCATCGAGCTGACCGCCAAGGAATACGTGATCCTGCAGTACCTCATGCAGAACGCGGACACGGTGGTGTCCAAACTGCAGATCATGGACAACGCGTGGGACGCCGCCTTCGAAGGTTCGGAGAACATCGTGGAGGTCTACGTGGGGTACTTGCGGAAGAAGATTGACGTACCCTTTGGCCTCAATACCCTGCAGACCGTACGCGGTATGGGGTACCGGCTGGTTGCGGACACCCCCGCGCCGTGAGCATGAAGGGCGTTCGCAGTCGCTGGGGCGTGCGGCGCAAGACCACGGCGGCGGCCGCTCTGCTCATGATCGTGGTGCTGGTGCTGTCCGGTGTGCTGCTGTTGGAGGTACTCAAGCGCAACATTGTGTCCACCGCCCATGACCAAGCGGTGACGAGCCAGCAGCAGGTGCTCTCGCGGCTGGTGGATGAGCAGGGACCCCCCGACGGCCGCGTGATCTACGTGTGGTCCCGCGCGGATCCCGCCGATCTGCTCCGCGCGGTCGGCCAGCCCGGCGTGCTGGTGCAGCTCACCGATCAGGAGGGCTCGGTGGTGGCCTCTTCACCCCCGATGTCCGGGGACATCGACTTGAACTCGCCGGTTCTCACCCCCGGAGACACGTTCGAATCACGCACGGACAACGACTCGCTGCTGCGCATCCCGAATGATTTCGTCTACGTCTCCGAAGGCATCGTGGTCAACGACGAACCACACACGTTGGTCGTTGCGGTTCCCGTGAACCTGCAGACCAGCTCCCTCACCGTGGTCGCGATCTTCGTGCTGGCCGTGGGCCCGCTCCTGGTGCTGTTGGGTGCGTTGACCATGTGGTGGCTCACCGGGCGTTCCCTGCGACCGGTGCGGCGTATCACCGATCAGGTGCGCACCATTGGCGGAGCCAATCTGGACGAACGCGTGGACGTGCCACCCACCCGGGACGAGATCGCTCAGCTGGCGTCGACCATGAACGCGATGCTCGACCGGCTCCAGGCTTCGGACCTGGCGCAACGGCGCTTCGTGGCCGATGCCTCGCACGAGCTGCGTTCGCCGTTGGCCACGCTGTCCGCCACGTTGGACGTGGCCCGCAACGATCCCTCCGGGGAGACCTGGCAGGAACTGTCGCCGGTGCTCGTTTCCCAGTCACAGCGTATGGGCCAGCTGGTGCAGGACCTCCTGACGCTCGCGCGCGCCGACGACGCCGGCCTGGACATGCGCGTGGCCGACACCGACATGGACGAGGTGGTCTCCGAGGAGATCGCCCGCATCAGGCCGGCGCTCCGGCAAGATCTGACGGTCTACATCGAACCGGTGCGGTTGCGCGCGGACGCGTCCAAACTGCAACAAGTGGTGCGGAACCTGCTGTCCAACGCGGGCCGCCATGCGGAATCGCTGATCGAGGTTCGCCTCAGCACGGTGGCCAGGAACGCGGTGCTGACCGTCACCAATGACGGAGACGCCATTGCGCCCGAGGATCAGGAGAAGGTCTTCGAGCGGTTCGTCCGGCTGGACGCCTCGCGCGCTCGCGACACCGGGGGTTCCGGGCTGGGCTTGGCCATCAGTCGCGAGATCGTGCGCGCCCACGGTGGTTCCATATCGGTTGGCGAGGACTCACACGGTCGATGTCGCTTTACGGTGACCCTGCCCCTCCCGCGGGACGCGTCGTAGCGGCCACCGTCTGGGAAAGCCGTCGCTCGGTGCCCTGATCGAGTCTCCCGATCGGCGTCGGCGGGATGAGCGGGGCGGCGGGATTACGGGACGATTGTGAACTTGACCTGGCCGTCACCGCCGCGTTCGGCGATGCGGAGCACCTCGGCCACCTGGTCGAGAGTGTGGGTGGGGCCCAGACAGTAGTCGACCTCGACCTCGCCGTCGTGGATGCGGCGCACCGCTTCATGGAAGGACTTCAGGCCGGGTTCGGACTGGGCCGCCACGGACCCCTGTAGGCGCACGCATTTGCGGAAGACTTCGAAGATCGGCACGAGGGTCGGTTCGAAGCTCTCGTACAGACCGAACCAGCCCA
>NZ_JAUNPE010000023.1:0-10169 GCF_030536815.1 Kocuria sp. | reverse complement strand
TCGAAGATCGGCACGAGGGTCGGTTCGAAGCTCTCGTACAGACCGAACCAGCCCACAATGCCGCGGTGGGCCACGATGCCCACGGCCTGGGTGCGCAGCTCATCCGAACCGACGGCCTCAATCACCAGATCCGCGCCTTTGTTGCCGGTGAGCTCGGAGACCACGGCACCGAGGTCCTCGTCCGGAATCAGCACCGTGCGAGCACCGAGCGTGCGCGCGATGTCGAGACGGGCGGGCTGCTTGTCCGACACGATGATGTGCTTGAACCCGCGGCGCTTCGCGTCCTGCAGGAAGAACAAGCCCGCGGAACCGGCGCCCATGATCACGCACGTGCCGGCAGTGCGTGCGGGAACCTCGGTGGGCCAGTACAGGTCGAACGCGTAAATGCAGGTACCCAGTTGCTGGGCCATCATGTAGCGGCGCATCTGGGTGAGATCGTTGCTGTCCAGATCCGAGGGCAGCGCGACCGCGTGGTCGTCATCGAGGAGCATGTACTCGGCGAAGGCCCCGCCGAACTCACCCGGGGGAACGCACAGCACCGTGGTGCCCTCGGGGAATTTCTGGGAGTTGGATTCCGCGACCACGCCCACACCCTCGTGGCCCGGGTAGCCCGCGCGCTCGGGACCCATGGGGTGCAGCGTGCCGTGCAGCGCCGCGTGCAGGTCCGATCCACAGACCGACGCCGCCGTCATCCGCACCACGAACGTTCCCGGCTCGGTGGCCCGGGGCGTGGGCCACTCACGCACGGTGATCACGCCGGTTTCGGGCACGTGGGTTGCGCGCACGGGGGAACTCCTTTGCTGGGAGACTGAAAAAGCTAATGATTTCAACGGTACTTCATGGGCCGCCCCCGTCTGCGGGATCGGTTCTGATACCACGGGTCCGACAGGTACTTATAGGGTGGACCAAATGTCACTTCCCCGCGCGCTCAAACCCTTTGGCACGCCCGCCTACGCGGTGTTGGCATTTGCCATGTGCATGAGCGTGTTCGGATCCGGTCTCTGGGCGGTGGCACTGGTTGCCAAGGTGATGGCGCTGGGCGGCTCGGCGGTGGACCTGTCCATGGTCACCGCTGCGGGTGCCGTGGGAGCGGTCGCCTTTGTCCTGGTGGGCGGCGTGACCGCGGATCGTGTCCGGTTGAGTCTCATCCTGCGCTGCGTCGAGGCAATCAACTTGCTAACCGCCGCCGTGATCGTGCTGCTGACCTGGACCGATAACCTCGCCCTGTGGCACTTGGCCGTTGCCGGGTTCGTCTTTGCGGGGGCTCTGGGGTTCTTCTATCCCGCCTATTCGGCGGCGTTGCCGCGGATCCTGCCCGCCAGCCAGTTGTTGGCCGCCAACGGCGTGGAAGGAACCGCCAGGCCCCTGTTGCAGATTGCCGCCGGCCCCGCGGTGGGCGGTTTCCTGGCGGGCCTGGCCTTCCCCGCGCTCGCAGTGGTCGCGATTGCCGTGTGCCACGCGGCGGCCTTCACCCTGATGTTGTTCCTGCGCATTCCCACGACCGGCCGGTTCGGGGAGGAAGAATCGCAGGGTTCCACGGCGGTGCCGACCACGTCGATCCTGCGGGATCTGGCGGACGGGTTCCTCTACTCGGTGCGTACACCGTGGTTGTTGTGGACCCTGCTGTGGGCCATGACCGCGGTGTTCCTGTTCATCGGCCCGCTCGAAGTCCTGGTCCCGTTCCTGGTGGTGGATCGGCTGGGCGGTTCCGTGGCCAGCTATGGCGCGATGCTCGGCCTGTACGGGGTGTCCACGGCGCTGGGTTCGCTGATCACGGCGTCCATGCCCCTGCCACGTCATTATCTGACCACCATGATCTGGTTGTGGGGCTTCGGCACGCTGCCCTTCGGCCTGGTGGGCATGACCGATTCCTGGTGGGTCATGGCCATTGCCCTGTGCGTGTTCGGTGCCACCGGTGGCGCGGGGCAGGTCATTTGGGGCACGTTGCTGCAGCGCCGCGTGCCGGTGCACATGCTCGGCCGTATCTCGTCCCTGGACTTCTTCGTGTCCCTCTCACTCATGCCCGTGTCCATGGCGGTGGCGGGGCCGGTCTCGCAGATCCTGCCTCCGGAGGCGATCTTCTGGGGTGTGGCCGTCCTGACGCCTCTGCTCGGCGTGGTCGCGGTATTCGCGGGCCGCATGCACAAGGACCAGGCCGAGCATCCGCTGCGGTAGCCCACCCGAGCGAAACGCGACGACGCCGCCCCCGGACCTTTCGCTCGAAAGGTGCCGGGGGCGGCGTCGTCAGCAATCTGACCTGGCTGTATGTTCGATTCAGTATGCTTTGCGGCGCTGTTCCACGATCAAGTGGATGAGCGCGAACCTACCCTCTTGGTCGATCGCCCGATAAGCCTGCTCAAGCGCGCCGGGGATCTCCGACTCGCGCTCCACGCGCACACCGAAACCACCGAACGAGGTGGCCATGCCCGCGAAGTCCGGGTTCTTCAACTGCGTACCGGACACGCGCTCGGGGTACTGGCGTTCCTGATGGGTGCGAATGGTGCCGTACTCCTGGTTGTCCATCACGATGACCAGCGGCGTGGCACCGTACTGGGCGGCGGTGGCCAGTTCCTGACCGTTCATGAGGAACTCCCCGTCGCCGGCAATCGAAATTACGCGACGGCCCGGGTAGTTCAGGGAGGCGGCCACGGCGGAGGGTACCGAGTACCCCATGGAACCGTTGCGCGCCGAGATCATGGACGCGTAACCGTTGGTCGGGAAGTAGCGGTGCGCCCAGTTGGTGTGCTCGCCGGCGCCGAAGGTCACCATGGCGTCCTCGGGCAGGGTCGCCACCAGGTTGGCCATCATGGTGTCCATGGTGGCCGGGCCGTCAGCGGGTTGGGCGTCCTTGGGCTCGGCGAACTCGACCTGCTGCTGACGCATGCGCGCGCACCAGTCCTTCCACCCGTCCTTGACCGGGAGTTCCATGCGCACCAGGTCTCGCACGAACACGTCCGGCTTGGCCACAATCTGGTGCGAAACGGCACCGGAGCGGCCACGCATGGACGGGTCCATGGTCACGATGAAGTTCTTCTTGGACCAGTCCTGACGCACCAGGAAGCCGTTGGTGATCACGTCACCGGGCACGGTTCCCACGAACACCAAGAGGTCGGTTTCCTCGAGCAGGTCGTAGGTGGGGCGCGGGCGGCCGTAGCCGATGGGGCCCACGTAGGACGGGGAGTTGAACGGCACGGTTCCCTCGGTGCGCCACTCCGCGGCGGCGGGAATGTGGCGCTCTTCGAGCCACTGGGTGAACTTTTCGGCGCCCTCGTGGGTCCAGTCGTTACCGCCGGTCACGAACAGGGGCTTCTCGGCCTCCTTGAGCGCGTTTTCCAGGGCCTTCCAATCCGTCACCGTCATGCCGCCGCCGGCCACGGGGATCCGCGGGTGCAGGGTCGCATCGATTTCGCGGGTGATCACGTCCTCGGGCAGACCGACCACCACGGGGCCGGGTCGGCCGGACGCCGCGGCGAACATGGCTTCAGCGACATACTCCGAGGCGCGTTCGGCGTGGTCCAGAACCATCACGCGCTTGGCGCCGGAGGCGAACCACTGGTGCGGATCGAATTCCTGGAACGCTTCCTTCTCGCGGTGCTCAAAGGGGATCAGGCCCACGAACAGCACCATGGGGGTGGAATCCTGCCACGCGGTGTGCAGCCCCACGTGGGCGTTGGCGGCGCCGGGGCCGCGAGTGACCATGGCCACGCCGGGAACGGGATTCAGCTTGCCGTCCGCATCGGCCATGTAGGCGGCACCGCCCTCGTGGCGGGTGATCACGGTGTTGATGGGGGACTTGTAGAGGCCGTCCAGCACATCCAGGTAACTCTCGCCGGGTACCACGTAGGCGCGTTCCACGCCGTGGGCCACGAGTGAATCCACGATCACGTGGCCGGCCGATTTACGTCCTGCTGTGGAGTGTTCCGAAGAATTCTGGGTCACCGTGAGGTCCTCATTTCGCCATTGAAAAGTCGTGGAGATGGTGGGCGATTCCACGGGGATCGTCCGCGAATACCAGAGTCGAAACTACCCGAGAACGCGCGGGACGGGCGTATCGGGGCCCCATATTGGTTAATTCGACAAACTATGACCCTCCCGTGGTTCCGCGCGACAGGCGGCGGGAACGACGTCGCCCCGGTTCCGTACTCGCGTACGGAACCGGGGCGATCGTGGTCGGGTGACGGGGCGTCAGTCGTGCATGTCCTCGAGCTCCACGCCCTTGGTCTCGGAGACCATCTTGATGGTGAAGATCAGTGAGACCACCGCGAAGAACGCGTAAATGCCGTAGGCCAGTCCCAGCGAGAAGTTGGACAGCGCGGGGAAGGTGACGGTGACGGCCCAGTTGGCGATCCACTGCACGGCGCCGGCCACAGCCAGCGCGGCGCCGCGAATGCGGTTGGGGAACATCTCGCCCAGCAGAACCCACATGAGCGGACCCCACGAGACGCCGAAGAAGATCACGAACAGGTTGGCGGCGATCAGCGCGACCGGGCCGGCCACGGGGCCGAGGGCCGGGGTGAGCTGGCCGTCCACCATGACTTTACTGGCGGTTGCGAAGACCACGGCCAGGGTCGCGAGCGAGACGGCCATACCGGTCGAGCCCACGAGCAGCAGCGGTCGGCGACCCACCTTGTCCACCAGGAAGATTGCGACAATGGTCACCAGCACGTTGGTCACGGAGGTGGCCACGGAGATCACGAACGAATCGGACTCCGAGAAGCCCACCGACTCCCACAGCACGTTGGAGTAGTAGAAAATCACGTTGATGCCCACGAACTGCTGCAGGGCTGCCAGGCCGATACCGACCCACACGATGGGCTTGAGCCCACCCAGGGAACCACGCAGATCGGCAAGGCGAGGGGTGTGTTCCTTGTTGATGGTTTCGCGAATGCGGGCCACGCGTTCCTCGGCCACCCGATCGCCGTGGATGCTGGTCAGCACGGAGTGGGCTTCGTCCTCGCGACCGCGGGAGACCAGGTAACGCGGGGATTCGGGAATGGTGAAGGCACCGATGCCGTACATGACCGCGGGGACGGCCATGACCAGGAACATCCAACGCCAGGCCTCAAGACCCAGCCACAGCTCGTTCGCGGCACCGCCGGCCCAGTGCGCCAGCAGCGCGTCGATCAGCAGCGACAGGAAGATACCGAGCACAATGCCCATTTGCTGCAAAGAGCCCAGGCGCCCGCGCAGGTGTGCGGGGGAGACCTCGGCGATGTAGGCGGGTGCGATCACGGAGGCAACACCCACGCCCACGCCGCCGATCACGCGGAAAATGACCAGCGTGGTGATGTCATTGGCCAGGCCACAACCAATCGCGGAGGCCAGGAACAACACCGCAGCGATCTTCATGATCAGAATGCGGCCGGTGCGGTCCGCGATGCGCGAGCCGAAGAAGGCACCCACCGCTGCACCCAACAGGGCGGCAGCCACCGCGAAGCCCAGGGGGCCGGGGCCCACATCGAAGCGGGATTGAATGGAGGACACCGCACCGTTGATCACGGCGGAGTCGTATCCGAAGAGCAGACCACCGAAGGCCGCGACCGTGGTGATTCTGATGACTGTGCCGGTGTTCGCGTCGTGGCGCTCCGACGGTACTGCTTGCGCTGCTTGGCTCATCGCGCAGCTCCCTTGCTGTAACGAAGTAAGAAGGCGGGCCCCAAGGCATAGGACGCGGTGGGGACGCTAGCCGGAAGAAGGCTTGCCGGTAGTGGATCAAGATTAGGACTCAGATCACTAAATGTCCATGTCTTGAACACAAAAATGTTGGCTGTGTCTCACAGAGGTAGCGAAATATTCTCGAGCGCCATGATGAGGGCCCCGGTGAGGTGCGCCTCCGGGCCCAGTTCAGCGGCGCTGATGGTGAGGTCCCGGGTGCAGCCCTGCACTCCGTAGCGGGACACGATTTCCCGTAACGGCCCCAGCAACAAATCATTGGCGCGCGCCAATTCGCCACCCACGACCACGAGCTCGGGATTGATGATGTTGCACAGGTTGGCCACGGTGGTGCCCAGGGTGCGGCCGGTGTCCCCGATGACTCGCGCGCAACCGACGTCACCGGCCAGGGCGGCGTCGACGAGGTCCGCCACCGTGAAATCGGGACCCCGGGTGGTGCCCAGAAGGCCGAGGACGGCCTCGGAGGAGATGAAGGTTTCCAGGCATCCACGGTTGCCGCAGCGGCAGACAGCACCCTGTTCGTCCAGGGTCATGTGGCCGAGTTCCCCGGCGGATCCCGTGGCGCCACGGAACAGTCGACCGTTGAGGATCAGGCCCGCACCCACACCGTGGGAGACCTTGATGTAGGCCATGTTCTGCACGCCCCGTCCCCTGCCCTGGGCAAACTCTCCCACGGCTCCCGCGTTGGCGTCATTTTCCACCGTGACGGGAAGCCCCAGTCGAATCGAGGCGGCCGCACGGACATCGGTGTCGGCCCAGGCCGGGAGGATCGCTCCCGCACTCACCACGCGTCCCTCGAGATCCACCGGGGCGGGCAGGGTCAGTCCGGCGGCGAGCAGCTTGGCTCGGGACAGCTTCAGCTTTCGAACCATGGAGACCAATGTCGAATCTGCGGTGTCCAACACTTCGGTCACTGAATGGCCGCGTGGCAGGTCGAATCGTTCACGTGCTTTGATGTTCTGGTTGAGATCCGCAACGGCCACGGTGAGGTGGCGGTGGCCCACATCGAGGCCCACCACGAAGCCGGCGTCGTCGCTGAACCGGACCAGTTGTCCGCGGCGCCCGCCGTGCGATGAATCCATGGCGAGCACCCCGGCGGTCACCATTTCATGAACGATGGACGACACCGTGGACGGTGCCAGCGCAGTTTCACGCGCAATGGTGGCTTGGGTGGTGGTGCCCAACGTGCGCATGGTTTCGATCACCCGGCGCTGATTGGCCACACGCAGTGATGTTTGTGAGCCGGGGGCCGCCTCGTTCCGAGCGGTCGTGGAGTGCAGGGACATCGTCGTCCTCAATTTCCTGTGAAGATTCTCTTGCCCCGGAGTGTAGCCTGCCTTCGATTTTCGAAGACAAAAAGCCAGCTCAACAGGGTGAAGCCGCGCTCCCACAATGCGGGCGGCGCGGCTTCACCCGGCTGGTGTGACCGTGCTCAGGCTTCGTCGAACAACCGCAACGCCATGGCGGTGTGCGTCACGGCCGCGCCGGCACGCAGACCCGCGGCCACCATTCCTGCCTCCACGATCTGCTCGCGGGTGGCACCGGCGGCCTTGGCCTTCTTGGTGTGCACCTCCAAGCAGTAGGGGCACTGGGTGGTCAGCGCGACACCAATGGCAATGAGCTCACGGTTCAGGGGGTCGATGTGACCGCCCTCGCGGCCGATGGCTGCGTCGAAGGCCGCGAATTTGGTGAACTCATCGGGTGCGAGCTTCTTCAGCTCGCCCAGAAGCTTGAGGTCTTCGGGGGAGTGGTAATGATCGGCCATGAGTCATCCTGCTTTCTGCGATTACCGGTACTGACTGTCTCAGTCTGCGGTCGCGGGGGTGGCATTGGCCAGCAGTTGACGAACCTGGTCGGGGGCATCCGGATCCGCGGCAATGAAGTGGGTGTCCTTGGTGACCACGGTGGGAACCGTGGAATTGCCGTCGTTCAGGGACGCAACGTATTCCTTGGCCGCCGCATCTTCCCAAATATTGGTCCACGTAGCCTTCTGGCCGTCTTCACCCAGCCCGTATTCAAGGCGCTCGCAGAATGGGCACCCGGGGCGCCAATAAATTGCTACGCCACTGTTGTCGATGTGCTTGAGCGCATCGTCTTGAGAGACCTGTGGGTACTGGGAGTTCATGGGGATGGTGCCTCCTTGGGTCGGATCAGTTCACAGTCATAACGGCAGAGTAGAACAGTCGATTCCGTCCAGGGTCACAATCAAGACTTTTTAAATATGCAAGAACCAGAATACAAACTTTAAAGGGTTAAATTCTTGTTTTCGTTTCACGTGAAAACTTCAGGCTCGCAGCGGCTTCCTCGCGATGTCAGCAATCATTCGGTGTTGAGTGACACCATGGGTCCATGACCTATCCGGCGCAGAAAACTTCCCCCTCGCCGGGCGGGTCCCCGTGGCGTTTGCCGCAGTTGCAACATCGAGTGGCCGTACCTCTGGTCACGGTGCTGTTGGTTGCGACCGTCGGTCGATTGCTGGTGGTTTCACCGGAAATCACGCACGGGGAAACCGCGTTGCTCGAGGGGCTCGTCCAATACCGCAACGCAACTTTTGACGCCCTTGCCATGGCGATCCACGTGGTGTTCTCCAACGCGGGCATCGTGTTGATCATTGCCACGATCACCGGGTGGCTGGCCGTATTCCGGCGGAGACCCTTGGATGCCACGGCCTTCCTCATCACCTCCCTCACGGGTTGGGCCGCCATTGGTTTGGTAAAGGTCGCCGCGGAGCGCCCCCGTCCGTCCCTGCCGGCCGGCGAGCAGCTCCTCCATCTCGAAGGCGCCACATCGTTCCCGTCCGGACACACCGGTGGCGCATTGGCCATTGTCTTGGCCCTCATGCTCGTGAATTTCCGATCTTCCCAACGCAACCGGATTTTGTGGTTCGGGTTGGCGGCGGTGGCACTTGTGGGGGCAAGCCGAATATACGCTGCGGCGCATTATCCGCTTGACGTGCTGGTTTCCATCCCGGTGGCCTGGGCGGGCGTGATGATCGGTGGTTCCCTGGCGAACGCACTGGTGCCGGCGTTGGCATACGGCTTCGGGTGGTCGCAGGCGGACGCCACGGTGCCCGCTCCCCAAAATACGCGTGTTACGAGCGGGGCGACTGGCTCGACCGCGGCGTCGTCGTGGAGCGAGACCGTGACGGCGGAAAGAAACCGCCCGGCCTTCGACCTGGACGAGTCGGAGGAGGACCGGGCGGCCTAAGGGGACCGAAGGAATCAGTCGTCCACGGTGTAACCCGCTTTGACGCACAGCACCGGGCACGAGGCCTCCAACAGGATGCGCTGAGTGGTGGGTGCCATGATGAGCTTGCCCACCGGCGTGCGCTTGCGCGTGCCGATGACCAGCAACTCGGCGGTGACGCGTTCGCACGCGTCCAGGATGGCGTCCGCGGGGTCGCTGTCCGGGTGGACGGACACCAGCTCATGCTCGATCCCGCTCTCGGCCAGGAGTTCCTGATCCTCCGCCGACGCAGCCGGTGATGCCTGCTCAGCGGGGCGCCCGAAGCGTTGCTTGGGCGCGGGGGCCTGGACGATGACCAACTTGCTGGATCGCAGTTTCGCTTCGTCGAGGCCGGCCCGCAGGGCGGCGCGTCCGGCGGGGGTGGGCAGGTAGCCGACAACAATGCTCATGGGTGTCTCCCTGGGGCGTGTGGAACGGATGCGTTTAGCGGTCGGGGTCTTCGAGGTGCGCGAGATCTTCGGGGTGATGGAACCGTGCGCGGCGGCCCGTGAACAGGCGGTCGTACAGGAAGTTCAGCAGCCAGAGGGCCACACCCAGTCCAATGAGGATCACGGCGATCTGATACTCGATGGGATCCTGCGCCCACGGGCCCAACAGGTAGGCACAGGTGATGGCGCCCAGGTAGGGCAGCACCTTGGGTGCGTGGAAGTACGCGTGGTTTTCCTGGGATTTGTCACGGCGCAAGATGATTGCCGCAATATTGACCACGGTGAACACGCCCAGCAGCAGCAACGCGGTGGTGCCGCCCAGCGCGGAGGCCGTGGACTTACCCATGAAGTTGTTGACGATCAGGATGAGCACCATGCCCAGCACCGTGGTGAAGATGATGGAGGTCCACGGCGTGCGGCGTCCCGGAAGTACCTTGCCGAGGATCCCGGGAATCACACCCTGGCGGGCCATGCCGTACAGCAGTCGAGACGCCATGAGCATGTTGATCAACGCCGTATTGGCCACGGCAATGATGGTCAGGAACGGGTATATGGCGTCAATCGGAACACCGGGCGCGCCAATGCGGACCACGTCCAGCAGCGGGGTGGTGGATTCGCCGAGCTGACCGATGGGAACGATCGCCACGGTGAAGATCGAGACCAGAACGTAAACCACCAGGGTGATACTCAGACCCAACAGCATGACGCGGGGGAAGTTCTTGGTGGGGTCCTTGGTCTCCTCGACCATGTTGACCGAATCCTCGAACCCCACGAACGAGAAGAACGCCAGGGAGGTCACCGCGGTCAGGGCCATGAAAATAC
>NZ_JAUNPE010000175.1 GCF_030536815.1 Kocuria sp. | reverse complement strand
CTCAGCAGCGACATTCCCTGCGCGCTCATGAGGACTCCGTGGTGTTGTTGACGCTTGTGGGTAAGGGCTGACGATCCCAGCCGTTTCGTATTCCTTGATGTTTCTTGAGGCGCGAAACAGCCTGATACGAGAAACAAAAGTCCTTCGATACCGCCCTCGCTGCGCGCTGTCATACGCGGGGGCTAAGAATATCCGACAGTTCCTGTACCAGGATGGTGAAACTGAGCGCAGCAGATTTATCGCCTGCCGCGGCTACTTCGGCCAGACGGGGAAGAGTAGGCGTTATAGCCGTGCTCTGCGCAACGAGGAAAGCTAATGCCTCGTCCGACTCCTGGGCGGCAGCTTTGTCCAACTGGTGGCGGGAAAAACCGTCGACAATCTTGTCGAGTTCAACAGCCCTCAAAAGACGCAAGATATCGAGAGCGTCTTTCGGTTTGACTCGATCCCGTTTGTTGTTGTCCTTGTCTTCGAGCCGCTCTTTCAATTTGATGCACTTAGCTACGATGAGCGCTGCTGGCCCCGCCACGTTCACCTGGCACGTTCGACCGTCGTTTTGTGTTAAAGCGCCAAGCGTTCTGGTTTCGAAATCCACCAGGGTGGGCGCAAGTCCCCGGCCACGTCTTGCGGTCTCCCTGCCGTGAGGAGGAATTCTGGCTGATCTTCTGCCCACACCCGCCTGATGCTCTGACACCATGAGGTCAAGCGCAATCCCGGCTGGCCCGGTCCACTGGCCTGGATTGCCCCCAGTTTTCGTGATGAACCCATTCTTTTTGAGAACATCTTGAATCAGCGGGTTAGGACTCAGTTCAGCGGCATTGAGAGCTAGGTCTGCATCCGTGGTCATGATGGAAACCGAGAAGTCACCCTCGCCGGCCCATAGATAGACGGCCTGAGCACCGATCAGTATGACGTGATCCAAGTGATCGCGTAATGCCTCGAGGCCGTCCAGTAGGACCGACCTAGCTGCTATGTACTCCGGAGGAAGACTCATCCCGTTCTCGCATCCTTTTTCTCAGCCCACACGGTCCATCCGGAATCCGGATCGGGGCCTTGCTCGGAGAGGGAACTCATGATCTGGTCGGCTAAGTCGGCTTCCCGGCCGGGAAGGGATCTCAGGTCTACTAAGACTTGGCCCAATGGGGCCACCCAGCCATTGGCTCTCTCGCTGTATCGGGTGCACCGGAGGAGTTCGCGGTCCTTCGGGACTATCAACACCACGTTGGCCTGCGATTTATCGACGGGGTAAAGGCCGATTTCACGAGCGATTCGTTGTGGGGCGTCACAGTACGCGGCGATTTGTTTGCCGCTGACCACGGGGGTCTGACCGTCATTCAAATAGGCGAGGCCTCCGTGGACACCGGTGAGAACGGCGCGCCCGTCGCGCGCCAGTACTTCAGCTGCGTGCTTGAGGCCGCGGGGATCCAGGAACGACTCGACACGGGAGTTGCCCTTAGCCAGTGAATAGTCCTCGGCCCAGCGCTCAATCAGACCCTCCCGGTTGAGGGAGGCCACGGGGCCACGTCGACCTCGAGGTGCTATGACGCCTTCGCGTTCGAGTGTTGGTAACAACTTGGAGACCGTGCCCGGACTCACATGACAGCCATCAGCAATCTCTCGTATCCCGCGTGGCAAAGACGCTGTCACCAGGTAACGAAGTACCCGCGCAGTGGAGGCGCCGGTCAAACGCTGAATATTCTCGTTTCTAGGTTCTCGAGGTGCCCGAGTAGCGCCCGGTCGGTCAATGAGTACCGGGGGCTGATCGCTGACGATATGGACCCACCCAGTGGTATCCATACCGCTGAATCCCACCTCGGCCATGACTTCTCGAGTGCG
The DNA here is from genome assembly GCF_030536815.1 of Kocuria sp. Lineage (GTDB taxonomy): Bacteria > Actinomycetota > Actinomycetes > Actinomycetales > Micrococcaceae > Kocuria > Kocuria gwangalliensis. The sequence continues at coordinate 2,243 of NZ_JAUNPE010000175.1, read as the reverse complement.
TGGAGAAAAGTACTCCGATAACAAGCACGGGATCCCATGAATGTCACTCAAGGTCGACCTCAGGTGGGCGATAGTGTCTGTTCGAAGACCTGCGCCTTTCACTTCGACCGACAGGACCACGGGAGATCCAGATGGCGGTGTAATGGTCACAAGGGCATCCGCGAACGAGTGCCCCAAGTCTTTGGGACTGACCGTTTCAAGGCCCCAGGAGTCTGGCAACGCAGCAGCAAGGATCTCAAGACAGCGCGGTAGAACAACTGTTTCTTGATAGAACCCGTTTCGCATAGTGAGAAACATATCAAAATAAGAAACATTTGGACAGAGGTATCAAATCCTGAACTACGTCGTGGATAAGGGCTAATTCACCGCCATGTCCAGGCTCGGGTCCAGTGCCCGCAGCGAATGGTGAGCGTGCCGACCGAGATCACGCCCTCACTCATGGATGCGATCTTGCCAACCGTCTTCAACGTGACGCCATCCGACGAAAGAACATGAAGAAAATATGACACACTATGTGTTGTACATCACATTAGGGCCTTGAGGGGGAGACATGCGTAAGCTTCCGATCGTCACGTCCGGGTTAGTTGTGTTGGTGGCCCTGACAGGATGTGGCGGCACCGGGACGTCCGGTGGCACCGAGACCACGCAACCCGCCGCCACGGCCCAAATGACCTCGCAAACCTCCCCAACCATCGAGAGCTCCCCCACCGCTACGTCTGACGACGGCGCCAACCCCACTGAGGAGGCCTCACCCGGATCCACCCCCACCGAGGACCAAGAATCCTCGGCACCTTCCGGGGACGCAACGGGGGACTCTTTTGCCACGGGCGGATCGACCAACTCAGCCGACCCCGAACCGACGTCCGGCGGGGCGTTGCCGCCCGACGTGAAGGGCCAAACTTTGGTCCTGGCCGACTTTTTCAATCCGGACAGCGACTGGACCGAGGGCCGATATGACGTGGCAGATCGGGGGTCAGTGTCCGGGATTGCGCGTGAAGTTAGTACCTGCGGCCTCGGGGACTCGGTGCCCACTCTGGAGCTGCGGCTCGCCAACAACTTCGACGACCTGAAGTTCGAGGTCGGGCAGAACAACGACTCCCGGTCCAGTGACCAGACGCTCACGGTACGAGTAGAAGGAAACAACAAGCAGCTGTATGTACAGACGATTCCCTTCAACGAGGTCCAGGATTTCTCGGTCCCGGTGGCCGATGTCAACGCCCTCAAAATCCAGTTCTACCTGGATGAGCAGAACGAGAACTGCTACCAGGGTTCAGTTCAGGCCGTGATCTACGACGTCGAGCTCCAGTAGTTCGAAGGTCCAACCGGAGAATATTGTGGCGGATTCCCCTTCTTCCCCTGAGGAGAACAAAGGAAAGAAGCGGCGTATAACGTCGAAGAGAAAAAACAGCGGCGAAGTTTTGCGGGTTATCGAGGTTTTTGCGGCCGTTGCGGCGGTTGTCGTGGCCATCATCTTCGGCGTACTGAATCTGCCTCCCGGTGGAGGGGACACCCAAACCAGCCTCTCACCCACGGCAACGACCTCCCCGGCCGGGGGCTCCCCGGAGACCACGGAGACTATCCAGGAAGAAGATACTCCCACACCCGCACCGGTGGCCGGTCCGAAGCCTGGAACATGCGGCCGGATAGAGGACGAAACGTTTGTTTCCGTGCCGTGCGATGTCCCTCATTCAGCCGAGATCATTCCTGCTTCCGTCGCGTGTAGTATCGAAGATTTCGTCCGATACGCGGGAGGAAACTCCGACCTGGACGTGCTGCACGAGGACATCCAAACCGGTGAAGTGGAGGGCGTATGCTCCGCACGGCTTGCCGGAACTGATCTCCAGCAGAGTTTCAAGGACATCCTGCGGCAGGACAATGGGCAACGTTTCAGGGAGTGCGTGGACGGCCTAGCCGGCGAGATCGTGCCGTGCAGTGAGGAGCACACCGGGGAGGTCGTGTTCCGTGAGGACCCAGCCAATCCCGCGGACCTGCAGTGCGATGAGCGCGCGGCGGAGTACATGGGCACATCAGTGCAGGGGCACTACCTGGAGCTGAACATTGTGAGCACGGAGGAATCGCCCCGCCGTTGCGTCGTCGAAGCTCGCGGGGCGAACTCCTTGACCGGTTCCCTCAGGGACCTGGGGTCCAAGGCGGTACCGATTGGCCCGTCCTACTGACGCACCGCAATGTCCAGGCCCAGGTCCAGCGCCCGCACCGAATGGGTGAGCGCCCCGACCGAGATG
>NZ_JAUNPE010000174.1 GCF_030536815.1 Kocuria sp. | reverse complement strand
CAACCGCAGCCATCGATCCTGCTGGTGGATGACCTCGTCGACAGCCGCTGGACGCTGACCGTTGCCGCGCGTGAGCTGCGCTTGGCGGGCGCCACCAATGTTCTGCCGTTCGCTCTGGCATCGCAGGGCTGAAGTACGGGAATGTGTCTTATTCTGCTAGTCATGCAGCAACCGTCCGTTCGCCCACTCGTAGACGTCGTCATTCCCGTTCATTCCATCTCGCGGCCGCTCGGTCGCGCTGTGGATTCTGCGCGAGTTGGTGTCCTTCCGCTCTCGGCGGACGAGTATGTCATCACCGTGGTGGCTCATCACCTGTCCACGGCGCAGGTTCGAAACATGCTGACGGAGCAGCAACTGGAACACATCAGAATCATTGAGGCGCCCGCTGAAGGGACGACCGCCGCGGCTCCCAGAACCGCTGGGCTGGACCACACCGATGCCAGGTACATTTGCTTCCTGGACAGTGATGACAGTTATCAGCCCGGAGCGGTGGCTCGCTGGGTCAAGATCGCCGAGAGCCGGCACAGCGACATGGTGATCCCGTGGCTGAAACACAGCAACGGCCGCGTAGACATCACACCCGTCATCCGCCCGGGGCGTACCTCGAACCTGGATCCCATTGCCGACCGGCTTGTGTATCGGGCCTCGGTATTCGGGCTGCAGCGGGTGAAGACCGTCCGCAGGTTAGGAGCGGAATTCGAGTTCGGGACGAGCACCGGCGAGGACCAAGCGTTCGTCATGCGTCTCTACGCGGGCGCGGCCAGGATCGACTATGCCCCCGGGGAACCCACGTATGTCATGCACGCGGACGCCACGGATCGGGTGTCCCGGACTCCGTCGCCCGTTCGAACGCAGCTCGAGTCCGCCCTGCGCATTCTGGACAGGCCGTGGTTCGAGGGCGCCGCGCTTGAATTACGTCGTGCGTTCATCGTCAAGGTGGTGCGTATCAACATGTTTGAGGCCGTTACCTCGCATCTGAAGGCCGGAACGTGGACCCGTGACGAGGCCCAGGGGGCGCGCAAGGTTCTCACTTCTTTGTTGGGCTCCGTTCCGGGCGCCCGCGGTAGTTTTTCCCGGGCTGATGTGCGGGTGATCGACCTGTTGTTGGCCGGCGCTACCGATCAGGGCGCGTTGCGCGCGGCGCTCACCGAGCGACGTCGTTTTGCCAGCCTCGCCGCACTTCTCACGGCCAAGCCTATGCACGTGTTGGGCCGCGACGCCCCGTTGCGCTTCATGGCCGCGGCAGCCGCCCAAACAGCCCGGGATCGCTTGGCCAAGCGACGCGGAACGAATTGACGGCAATTATTTCCTGGAGAAGCGCTCGGTGGCCGTACGCAAGCGCGGAGCCAGATCGCGCCAGGACATGGCGCACCAGATCAGTAGGAAGGCCAGCGTCACGCCGATGGTGACCAGAAGCGAGTCGTAGCGGTACGTGAGCCACAGACTCAGCAGCGTCAAGACATAACCGGTCACGATCCGAATCATCACGCCACCCCAAGGCATCCGGTCGTGAACCCACACAATAATCAAGGGCGCCATGGAACTGATGATGCAGCCCACTAGATAGCCGATGGCCGCCGACATCATGCCCAGCTCCGGGCCCCACCACACCATGGTGATAATGCCCAGGATCATGCCAATCGCGTTGCACATGGCCAGTGCGCGCACACCCCAGTGCTCGCCACCGTTGAGGCGTGAGTTGGCCGCGTTGAAACTCGTGGTGGAGACAGCGAAGAACAGCACGATCAGTAGCGGAATCGCGCCCTCGAACTCCTCGTAACGAGCGCCGTAGAGCACCATGACGAGCGGCTCGGCCCACAGGACTCCAACACCGAAGACGGGGAGGAAGACCAGCACCATGGTGCGCATGATCGAGTCCAGCTGGGTTTTCATCCCGGTCATGTCGCCGGCACTGAACATGCGTGCCACAGAGGGGGAGAGGGCCACGATCATAGCGGAGGAGAGCATGCTGGCCGGTGTGGCAATGGTCAACGCCGCCGCGTAGTGGCCAATGGCTTCCTGACTATCGTAATTGCCGCCAATGATCAGGGACAGCTGCAGCAGACCGGCAGCAGTGAGAATGTTGATGGATCCCCACGCGGTGAACTTGAGGAGTTCACGCTTGAGGGGTTTGGGCAACGGGGTTCCCCCGCGCACAGGCCACGCCGGGATGGCGTAGATGAAGTAGCCGAGGCACAAGGGTAGGAGGAGCAGTGAAGACAGTTCGGCCAGGAGCACCACGAGCAACAGCGTGAGGGTGACGAATGAGCTGATGCAGTCCCAGAACGTGGTGGTCACGAACTGGTTGTTGCCCGTGCGCACGCCGCGGACAAAGTTATAGGCGGACAGAGCGATCACGAGAAGCCCCGCTGACAGTGCGTAGCTCAGGGGAAGTTCCTGCGCGTAAATGGCAACGAAAACGGCGGCCACGGAGAGCACCGTCATGCCCACGAACGCGCTGCGGGAGGTGTACAACGCCACGGACGCCTGCTGATCGGCGTTAGACATACCTCGCGCCATGGCAATGTATTTGGAGGCCGCGGTGCCGGAGGCCTGCGGCCACAGGAGCACCAGGAACAGCCCCAGGGCAATGACCTGGTTGACCTGCCCGAGCTTTTCCGTTCCCAGGATGTTGCCGATGAGCAAGCTGTAGCCGAAGCGCGAGAGTCCCTGGACGAACACAGCGATCACGGTCAGCGCGAAGGCGGACCCAATGGGGTTGTCCTTGTTCTCGTGGTTGGGCGGCGGAAAGAGGATCGGCCGCCACCGGCCTGGAACGCGGGGAGCTGCAGCGGGCGTGGTCACTATTGGGAGTTTAGGACATCGTGCCGCCAAGGGTCTGATGGCCACCCGCAGACCGGTTACTAAGCAGTACAAAAGTTGCACTCGATAGGGTGAAGCCATGCAAATTCTGGTGGTCTCCACGTGGTATCCGACGCAGGATGCGCCCTTCCGCACGCCGTTCATCACACGGCACGTGCGCGCCATTGCCCGGGATCATCAAGTGCACGTCATTCACGTCCAACTTCTGAACGATTCGCCCGTCACCCAGGAAACCTACGACGGCGCTGCGGTCACCCGGGTGGGCTTCGATCCTCGAAAGCCACTCACCATCGTGAAAGCCCTGGCTGAGATCCGAAAGTGGGTGCGGTTCTCCGATGTCGTACACACCATGGCCTTCTCATCGGCCCTCATTGCGGCCCCGATTGTGGGCCGCACTCCGTGGGTGCACACCGAGCACTGGAACGGAATCCTGTTCCCAGAGCACGTCAACCAGCTCTGGGAACGCACAGCGTGGCTGCGGTACGTGCTGCGCCTGCCGCGCGTCGTCACGGGCGTGAGCACACTGATGACCCGCGAACTAAAGAAGTTTGCCCGCCCCGGGGCCACTCAGCTGATCGGCAACGTGGTCGACCACGCGCCGCAGGTCACACCCATAACTGACGACGGCGCGCTGCGCCTCATCGGGGTGGGTGCCGTCACCGAACACAAAGGCACGTTGCTGGCCGTGGACACCGTGGAATGGCTGCGCAGGCACGGCCATGATGCCACGCTCGTATGGGACGGGGATGGCCCCATGCGGGAGCAAGCCGAGGAACGTGCGCGTGAGCTCGGAATCGGGGACCACGTAGATTTCCGAGGGTTCCGCAGTACCGAGCGTTTGCGGCAAGACCTCGCCGAATCCACCGTCTTTGTACTTCCCTCGAAATCGGAGACCTTCTGCGTCGCCGCAGCCGAAGCACTTGCAGCCGGCCGACCCGTCATCATGGGGGATCGGGGAGGCCAGCGAGACTTCATCACGGAACGCAACGGCCGCATGGTGTCCGAACGATCCCCGGAAGCCTTCGGGCGGGCGGTACTGGAACTGTCCCAATCCGTTTCGGCGGCAACCCCGGATGAGATGGCGCGGGACATCCGTGCCCGCTACGGATCGGATGCCGTCAGTGACCAATTGAATGAGTTGTACCGCGGCGCCGTGGGCGGCGGGCGCTCTCGGTGAAGGACGAGCACAGTCACTGGGGTGGCTTCGGTTTTGACCCGCAGCTCAGGCTACCGATAAGCTAATCTTCGTTGTTTTCTTG
>NZ_JAUNPE010000173.1 GCF_030536815.1 Kocuria sp. | reverse complement strand
TCGACCAGCTGATCCACCGACCGCAGGTCCAGGTTGTTCGTGGGTTCGTCCAGAATGAACAGTCGGGGCGCGGGGTCCGCAGTCAGGATCCGCGCGAGTTCGAAGCGCAGCAATTCACCGCCGGACAATGCGTCCATGCGCTTGTCGGCCTGCGTGCCGCGGAACAGAAATCGCGCCAGCGTCTCACGGCACGCGTGGTCGGTTGCGGAGGGGTTGCCCCGTCGTAAGTTCTCCACCACCGTGAGATCCGGGCGAGCCACGGTCAGCCGTTGCGGCATGTAGCCAACGGCGGGCAGCCGGTAGCGAACCGCCCACGGATTGGTGCCGGCTACTCCCTCCACGGCGGCGCGCGCCTCAGACGGCCATCTCACCACCCGTTCGAGCAGCGTGGTTTTTCCCGAACCGTTCCGCCCGGCAAGCCGCACCCGCTCCGGACCGGCCATATCGAACCTCTCGGTCTCACCGCCCGGGAGCAAACGTTCCAGCTCGAGCACCGTGGTGCCATTGGCCACGGCGGTCCGGGGGAGTTGGCTGCGGATGTGTCGGTCAGTGCGAACGGCATCCCGGGCCGCCGAGACCGCATCCGTGGCCGTTTTCTCCCGGTCTGCCAGGAGGCCGCGCAACTTGCCCGCCTGAACCTGCGCGGATCTCTCATCGTTTCCCATGGCCATGCCGGGTTTGCGCTTGTCGCGCTTGAACTTCTCGCCCCGGGTCGCCCGGTGGCTCAGCTTGGTTTCCGCCTCGATGCGCTCACGCTTCTGCTTCTTGGCCTCGGCCTCCGCCCGGGAGACGTCGCGCAGCGCCGCCTCCTGCTGGGTGGTCAGGTACGCCTCGTACTCGCTGTACGTTCCGCCGAACTCGGTGAGCTGCCCGTCCCGCAGCTCCACGATCTGGTCCACGAGCTCCAGCAATTGCCGGTCGTGGCTGACGATCAACAGCGACGCCTTCCAGCCCCGCACGGTCGCGAACAAATCCTCGCGCGCGGCGGCGTCCAAATTATTGGTGGGCTCATCCAGCACGGTCAGTTGCGCTCGCCGCAGCACCGCCCCGGCCAGCGCCGCCCGCACGATCTCGCCGCCGGACAGCTCGGCAACCCGCCGCTGCACATCGGTGGGCAGCCCGCGCGTGGCCAGTTCCGCCCGCGCGCGTTCTTCGATGTCCCAGTCAGCACCGACGACGTCGTACTCCGCCTCAGCCACACTGCCCGCCTCGATCGCGCGGAGACTTGTCAGGACGCGGTCGATGCCCAGCAGCTGGGCCACGGTGGATTCGGAGTGCGCGGTGATGTCTTGCGGGACATACGCGAGGCCGGCTTCCCGGTGCAACGACCCCGAGGTGGGTTCGAGTTGCCCCGTGAGGACTCGCAGCAGCGTGGATTTACCGCTCCCGTTGTCTCCGATCAGTCCGGTGACTCCCCGCGGAATGGAACCCGAGAGGCCGGTGAAGCACTCGGTGCCGTCGGGCCAGGTGACGGTGAGGTCGGAAAATGTAATGAGTGTCCGTTGTGGATGGGGCATGAGGATCTCCTGGCATACACAGAGGATGATCCGCTGCCGCGCCATGACTGGCCCCACTGCGATCGCCCACACAGGGGGTGTCGACAAGTGAAGTGGCCAGAACGGCGTCGTCAATGAAAGAACGAAGGCGTGAAGAAGCGCGTGCAGCGGCGGGCTCAGAGAGAACCGGCAAGCTTCACGGCGCACACCTTTCGTGGACAACAAGACCCCAGTAGCGTAACCCCGGGCCGGCGAGATATCTAGGGTTCCGACCGGCGGGCGGGGCGGGTGAACGCGAGCCACATGGTCGGAATGACTTTCTGGTCGGTGATGTCACCCACGGCCATGCGGTCCGTGAGCTGACCGCTGTAGCTGGTGAGCATGAGCCGGGTCATGTCCGCGGCGGGGATCGTGAACTCCAAGTGCTGGCTCTCTGCCACGCGACCCAGGGCCGTCTCGACGGCGCCGTAGAGCTTGTTGCGCAGCGGACGGACGACGTCGCGGACCTCGGAGGATCGGAAAGCCGCGAGGAACAGTTCCAGGCGTACGGCCTGAACATTCATGTTGGATGTCTGGTCCGTGACGCCTTCGATGATGCGGGTGACGACCTCCTGGGTGTCCGCGTCCGAATCGAGCCACTGTTCCAGCCCCGAGTCGAGTCGGTCGATCAGGCTGTCCACCAGGTCCTCGAAGACCGCCACCGCCAGGTCCAGTTTGGTCGCGAAATTGGAGTAGAAGGCCCCGCGGGTGAATCCGGCGGCGGCACACAGCTCGCCGATGGGTGCGCCATCGATCCCCTTCTCGGCGAAAACCTCCGCCGACGCCGCCACGAGTCTCCTGCGCGTGGCCGTCCGGGACCGCTTCTGCGCATCCTCCTCGGCCGTGTGTGATGTCTGCTCGGTCACTTTCGCCCGCTCTCTTCTTGCTCACTCGATACATCAGTGTATCGTGAATGCGAAAACTCGATACAACAATGTATCCAACACCTTTTCGGGGGCACGATGGCAATGACCACTCAGAGGGCGCGCAACTCCTCTCACCAAGCCGCGGGCAAGGCGCGCGGGCCGTTCTACTCGCCGATCTTCTGGGCGCTTCCGGCGGTGGTCGTGATGGTCCTCGCGGTTCTCGGAACGGCACTGTATCTGGGCGGCCTGTCCAATCCGGCGGGTCACCTCAAGGATTTTCCGGTGGCCATCGTGAACCAGGACCGCGGGGCGGACGTGCCCAGCGACGGCGGCGGCACCGAGCAGCAGAACTACGGTCAGCGCATCGAGGACGAGTTCGCAACCGAAGCGGGCCAGGACGAGCGCCTGGACCTGCGACAGTTGACCTGGGACGAGGCTCGCGAGCAACTGGAGCGCGGCGAGCTGTTCGCGGTGGTGGTCATCCCCGAGTCCTTCTCGGAGGACACAGTGAGCATGGTCAAAGGGTCACTGACGCAGGAGTCCGCCGCGCAGCCGGAAATCACCCTCTACACAGACCCGCAGGCGGGTTCACTCGGCACGAGGGTTGCCACGGAGGTGGTGCAACCCGGCCTTGATGAGGCGAGCTCCGGGATGGGTGAGTCCCTGGTGAAGTCCGCGGAGTCCGCGCAGCAGCAGGCCTACGACCAGGTGCTCTCGGAGCTCGAGTCGCAGCAGGATCAGCAGTCGGAACAGCTGCAGCGCTCGGCGGCTCGGGGCGGTCCGGCCGTGCAGCAGTTCGCGCAGCAGGTTCAACAGGCTCAGGCCGACACGCCCCAGCAGGTGGCGGATCAGCTGGCACCCAAGGTCAGCTCCGTGTCCACCGATCTCCTGCGGGATCCACTGAACGTGGTCACCCAGCCGTACCAAGAACTCGAAGAGGGCACGGCGCTGGGCATGGGGGCCTTCTACTACGCGATCATTCTGTTGGTCATCGGTCTCTCCGGCTCCATTGCGGTCAACGTGCTGATGGATGCCCGCGCGGGCATGGCCCCGTTGGAAATGGGACCATCATTCCGGGACCTGCCCCGCGTGAGTTTGCCTCGGTGGCTGACTTTCCTGATCAAGTGGGGCCTCTTCACGGTGGCGGCCGCCCCCACCTCCGCCTTGATGCTGTGGGTTGCTTCGGGCGTGGGCATGCCGGTGCCGCACGGGGTGGCCTTGTTCTTTGCGGGGTGGCTGTCGCTGTCGGCGGTCTCGGCCGTGGTGCTCGCCCTCATCACGCTGGGCGGTTCAGCGGGCATGCTGTTGTCAATGATCTACCTGGTGTTCATGGGATTGCCGTCCGCGGGCGCGGTGGTTCCGCTGCAGGCCGTGCCGGACTTCTTCCGGGTGATTGCTCCGCTCGAACCGCTTCATCACATCTACATGATGGTGCGCTCCATCCTGTACTTCGATGCTCACGCGGATGCCGGGCTGCAGTCCGGGGTGATCGGGGTTTCGTTGGTTCTCATCATTGCCGTTCTGGTGGCCCTCGCCGGCGGCTGTGTGTACGACCGGAAATTCGGTCGGCGTGGCTCCCGAGGGTCGGGCAAACACGCTGCGCACCGGGTGCAGTCCCCGGCCACGGATGCGGCGGCGGCGGCAGTGACCGGAGGTCAGCCTGCGGTGAAGAGTGGGGAAAACCCCAATGCAGTGCTGAGTTGACGACC
>NZ_JAUNPE010000172.1 GCF_030536815.1 Kocuria sp. | reverse complement strand
CGGCCACGCCGATCTTCACGTCCTCGCTGTCCTGGAGGTCGCCGTTGAGGCCGCGCAGGTTGTTGACGAGTTCCTCGGTGGCGGCATCCGCGGGACCGGATTCCGGGATCACCTGGATCACGCCGGTGCGGAGGTCGTCAGTGGTCACCCCGGGCATCACGTTGGCCACATCATCTTGCTCGGCAATGCGCTCGGAGACGACGTTGAGCTTCTCGGTGGCCTGGTCCTCGGTCAGACCCTCGGGCAGATCCACCACGGCCACGAGCGGTCCGTTCTCGCCGGCGCCGAAGTCATCGGCAATGCGCTGGTAGGCCTGGTACGACGTGCTGTCCACGGATTCGGTGGAAGCATCCGGCAGCCCCAGGCGCATGTCCTGAGCCGGCAGTGCGAGCACCACCAGGACACCCACGCTCAGCAGCGAGGTGATCCAGGGGTGGCGCAGGTGGAACGGAACGTCGTGTTCATTGATGTGCTGCTCGTCGGGTGCGGCGTTGCGCTGCTTGCGGGGCAGCGCCTTACGTCCAGCCAGGGACAGCAGTGCGGGGGTCAGGGTCAGGGTGATGAGCAGGGCGATCAGCACGGCAACGCCGGCCACGGTACCCATCAGTCCCAGGAACGGAATGCCGGTCACGTTCAGCGCAACCAGGGCGACGATCACGGTCAGTGCCGCAAAGAACACGGCGGTGCCGGAGGTACCCACGGCCATGCCGATGGATTCTTTGATCTCCATACCGCGGCGCAATTGTTGGCGGTGGCGGTTCAGGACGAACAGCGAGTAATCGATGCCCACGGCCAGACCGAGCATCACGCCCAGCATGGGCGTCACGGACATCATGTCGATCACGCCGGAGAAGGAAAGCGTCGCGGCCGTGGAAATACCCACACCGATCAGCGCCGTCAACACCGGCAGAATGGCCGGAACCAGGGCGCGCAGCATGACCAGCAGCACGATGGCGGCGATCACCACGCCCACGATTTCCGCCGGACCCACCAGGGAGGAGATGTCCTGCGCGAGCTCCTGGGAGAAGTCCACGCCCACGCCGTCGACCGGGTGGTCATTCACGACGTTCATGACGGCTTCCTTGGTGTCAGCGGTCACGGACGTTTGATCCACGGTGAAGTTCACGACCGAAATGGCGGAGTTGCCGTCCGCTGAGACCACCCGGTAGTCACCCATGCGTTCCATGGTCTGCTCGCCGGCTTCCAGCTGAGCCTGCTGCTCCTGGATCTGCTGCGGGTCGATGCCCCGCTGCTGCAGGATCTGGTCCGCGTTGGCACCCGGGGGCAGATTCTCCTGCAGCTGCTGGATGGCCTGCTGGCCCTCCTCCAGTTGCTGGCGACCGTCCACGAGCTGCTGCCGCCCGCCGTCGAGTTGAGCCTGCACCTCGAACGGATTGGTGGCGCTGTCCACCTGATCAATGCCATCGATCGAGGCGACGGCGTCCGCGATGCCCTGCCGCTGCTCCTCGGTGAATTCCGAGTCGTCCTCGGTGTAGAAGACCATCCGGCCCGTACCCTGGTTGGCCTCGGGCAACTCTTCCTGCAAGCGGTCAGCGAGCTGCTGGGTTTCGGTGCCGGGGATGGAGATCGCGTTGGACAGTTGCACACCGGAGAAGGCCACGGCGCCCACGGAGATGGCCAGCACGGCGATCCACGACACAATCACCGCCCACGCGTGACGGGCTGAACCGATACCCAGCCGGTAGAGAAGTCGTGCCACGAGGAGTCTCCTACGAGTTAGTAGCAATGGTCATGTTCAGGTGCATTCCGCGGGAGCGGATCTCGCCGACGACGCCGCTCGCACGGGCCGGTCGACGACAGGTCAGGTAGTGAAGCCGCGGCCCAGAACGCACAGGGCCTCGGTCATGAGTTCGTCCCAGATACCACGGGATCGATCGTTCAGTTCCCCGCCCGTGCGAAGAAGCCACGCATCCATGCAGACGGACATGGAGTTGATGATGGAGGTGGCCACCAGCTGTAATTCCAGCTGATCGTGGTCGGGCAGCCGTTCGCGCAGCACGTGCTCCAACCGCTCGGTGGCCGCGTTGGTCACCCGGAAAGTCCACAGCGCCGCGGTCGGTGATTCCTTGACCTCCGTCACCTGGAGTAACAGCGGACGCAGCGCCTCAACCAGACTGCGAGTCCGCATCGCGGCGCACAGATCCTGATAGACGGAGCCCAGCGTTTGCTCACCGCGCTCCGACGGGTCCGGAAGCTCTGCCAGAACGGCCCCGATGAGCTGTGTGACAAGCTCCGACAGGTACTCGTAGCCGGCATCTTCCGCCGAGGAGAAGTGGTTGAAAATGGTCCGCCTGGAGACGCCCGCCTTGGCGGCCAGATCATCGACGGAGAACCCCTGAATACCGTGACGGTCGGTCAGCTCACCGGCGGCCATCACAATGGCGCGCCGGTTGTGCCACTTGCGGGCACCGCGCTTGTCCTTGGGGGCTTCACCCTGGCATCCGATGTTCACGTGTCAACAATAGCCACTTGTTGCACTCTGTGCACCTTCTGAGTCTGAGTGTGAGCAAGCAGACCTCTGAGGGAATGCTGGTGGTGCTTCTCGGTCGCTGGGCCTTTCCTGCAGCTCGCATGGGTGACGGCCGCCGAGCGTCAAGGCTCAAGCTAGATAACTTCGCTGGATTTCCGCTGGGACCATGCCGCCTCCGGTCAACCAGGCAATGTGGGTGGCGTTCTTCAGCCGCCGGCCGGTGAGATTTTTGCGGTCCAGGTACTCTGCGTCGGTGCTGATCCAGTGCGGCCCGTCCAGGCTCGCCACCGCGGAGGGCTCCGCAAGTATTCCCTCCATTGTATACAGCGCCTTGACCTGATCTTTCAGGTGCTGATCCGTCACCGTGTAGTAACCGTCGATCAGTCCCTGCATGCGCCGCCCCACGAACCCGGAGGGCCGCCCCACGGCCAAACCGTCCGCCACGGTGCGAGTGTCCAGGCCCAGCTCCGACACGGAGATCTGATCGTGGAGTCCGGTGTAGACACCCAACATCATGGCCGGCGCGGCGACGGGTTCCGCGAAAATGCAATGCACGGCATCCCCGAATTCCAGTGCCAGGCCATAGGCCACCCCGCCCGGGGCGCCGCCAATGCCACACGGGAGGTACACGAACAGTGGATGGTCTTCAGCCACGGCGATCCCTTGGTCGCTCAGCTGGCGCGCAACCCTTCGCCCCGCCACGGCGTACCCCGCGAACAGGCTGACCGAGTGTTCGTCATCGACAAAGTGCGTGGCCGGATCGGCCTGTGCCGCCTGTCGCCCGGCGTCCACCGCCGCCGTGTAATCGGTGCTGTGCTCCACCACGTCCACGCCCAGGCCCCGGAGCAGTTCCTTCTTCCACGCTTGGGCGTGCGTGGACATGTGCACGGTGGCCTGCAGCCCGAGTGCGGCGGCGGTGATGCCGATGGACAGCCCCAAATTTCCGGTGGAGCCCACCACCACCCGATGCCGAGCCATGACCCGGCGGAAGGGATCGGAGCCGAACGCTCGGTAGTCGGCGGGCAGCAACCCCGCCTCGCCAGCCAGTGACTCGGCGTACTCCAGCACCTCGTGGACTCCCCCGCGGGCCTTGATGGAACCGCTCACGGGCAGAATGTCATCACGTTTGAGCAGCAGCGTGCCCGCGGCCAGACCCAGTTCCCGTTGCATTTCCGGCGAGGCCTCCAAGGGCGACTCGATGGCCCCGCGGGCCGCCGACGTCTCCGGGAAGGCCTGCGCGATCCACGGAGCGAACCGCTCGAGCCTCGCGGCGGCGTCGTCCACGATGGTGCGCGGAAGGCCGGAGGCGGACAGGCCCGCCGCGGTGGTGGTCATGGCCGGATTGAACCACGCCGACGGCTCCCCACCGGCTAATCGCGCCAGGAGGGAGTCATCGCGAAACTCGGAGTGATCCGCCGTCATGCTTGCTCCGTCGCCGCAAAAACGGTAGCCGGGTCCTCCCCGGCCAGTGCCGCCCGCAGAAGCACCGTGAGGTTCTCTTCCGTGGGCGCGGTGGGGGTGGAGTCCGGAATGGCGTTCAGGGATCGTTCCACGGCTTCCGAGATCCCGTCCTCGGTGAACCCGATGTCCGCGAGCGCCCGGGGTGCATCGATCTCGCGGT
>NZ_JAUNPE010000171.1 GCF_030536815.1 Kocuria sp. | reverse complement strand
ACAGTATGTCTAACACACAATGTCCCCTCCGGTCGGTGACCGGAGGGGACATGACAAGTTGTGGAGCGACGCGGGCGATCAGACCGTGCGCGGGCCCACCGGTTTGACCTCGGGGTTGCCCTCGAGTGCTTGCTCGGCGGAGGTGGGCGATGCGTGCGGATCGCTCACCAGGGACTGCTCGTCGAAGGGCTCTTGGCCGGCGAGAACGCGGTTCACGCGCTCCTTGTCCACCTGCTTGACCAGGGTGCCCAGCACCACGGTGGCCACGGCGTTACCGGAGAAGTTGGTGAGCGCGCGGGCCTCGGACATGAAGCGGTCGATACCGACGATCAGGCCCACGCCGTCCACCAGGTCGGGGCGGTGGGACTGCAGGCCGGCGGCCAGGGTGGCGATGCCGGCGCCGGAGACACCGGCGGCGCCCTTGGAGGCGATGATCATGAACAGCAGCAGGGTGATCTGCTCACCCAGGGCCAACGGGGTGCCCATGGCGTCCGCCACGAAGAGCGCGCCCATGGTCAGGTAAATCGCGGTGCCGTCCAAGTTGAAGGAGTAACCGGTGGGAACCACCACGCCCACCACGGGCTTGGAGACACCCAGGTGTTCCATCTTGGCAATGAGGCGAGGCAGTGCGGCTTCGGAGGATGAGGTGGAGAAAATGAGCAGGTATTCACGGCCCAGGTACTTCATGAGCTTGAAGATATTCACCCCGGTGACCAGCTTGAGCATCAAACCCAGCACCACCACGATGAACAGGATGCAGGTGATGTAGAACGCCGCCATCAAGCCGATCATGGAGATGATGGCCTGGATGCCGGTGGCACCGACAACCCCGGCGATGGCGCCCAGGGCACCGATCGGGGCAACCCACATGACCATCATGAGCAGGCGGAAGACCACGGCCTGGATGTAGGTCACGGCCTTGAGCACGGGCTTGCCGGACTCCCCCATGGCCTGCAGCGCGAATCCGATCAGCAGGGCCACGAACAGGGTCTGCAGGATGTTGCCGGCGGTCAGCGAAGACAGCAGGGTGGTGGGGATGATCCCCAGCAGGAACCCGATTGTTCCCTCTTCACCGTGATCCGCGGTGGACGCCAAACCGGCGGAATCATAGCTGGCGTTGGACAGGTCCAGGCCGCTACCGGGCTGTACGATGTTGCCGACCACCAGGCCGATGAACAATGCGAACGTGGACATGATCAAGAAGTAGGCCAGGGCCATGCCGCCCACCTTGCCCACGGTGGCGGCGTGGGCGATCGAACCCACGCCCAGCACAATGGTGCAGAAAATGACCGGTGCAATCATCATCTTGATCAACCCGATGAAGGCGGTGCCCAGTGGTTTGAGGGTCACGGCGAAGTCGGGGACGATCAGGCCGAGCAGGGCGCCAATGACCACACCGGCGATCACGAACATGTAGAGGTAGTGGGTGCGGTCCTTCTTGGGCTTGCGTTGCGCCCCTCCGGACACGGTCTGCGCCGACCGCGGTGCCGTTGAGTTATCGGCCATGATGGCTCCTTAGAACACGAGTGCTGGAATAGTGACCAGCCTCACGCAGCCCTGTGAGTTCTGTCGCGTTGTGTTCATACTGTTCATGGCGCCGGTCACACCCTGTCTCAACCGGCCGACCCAAAGATTGACGGAGGTGCACGTGTCACTCGCCAAACGGTTCCTGGCCCTGCAGCTCGGACTGGTGATCGTCATTTCCGTGGTCGTGTCCCTGGTCATGATCCAGCAGACCCGCTCGTGGGTCACCATGCGAGCGGAGTCGGTGACCCGGGCGGCCACGTCCGTGATGGCTCAGGACCCGTTCGTGCGCGAGGGCCTGACCTCCACCGACCCCACCGATCGCCTGCAGGCCTACGCCCATCGAGTCGAGGACGAATCCGACATCGACTTCGTCACGCTCATGACCCCCGACGGCATCCGCCTCACCCACGCGATTCCGGAGTACGTGGGGCACGAGTATTTGGGGGATCGTTCTCACGCACTCGCCGGCGAGACCTACACCGAAACCGAAACCGGTCAGCTGGGCCCCTCGGTACGCACCATCGCACCCGTTTACGACACCGACGGTTCCATTGTCGGCCTGGTCTCCAGCGGCGTGCTGCTCGACCAGATCACTCAGGAGAATCGGCAGCAGCTTCCGGGGCTCGCGTTGATCGTCGCGGCCCTGCTCGCCATGTCCTCCCTGGTCAGCTACGTCTTGGCCCGCTACCTCAGCCGCGCCACCAACGGTCAGGCGCCGGAAGCGCTCGTTCGTTCACAGGCTCTCAACGACGCCGTTCTGGCCGAAGCCCGCGAGGGTCTCGTCCTGCTCGACGAACTCGGCCGCCCGGTGCTCGCAAATGCCCGCGCCCGTCACCTGCTCGATATGCCCACCGCCGCCGACGACGCAGCCCCGGCACGGCGCCGTCGTTCCGTCGCGTTGCGGCGCAGAACTGAACCGTGGCCCGCGGGCACCTTGCCCGCGGCGGTCCTCGGACTCCTCGACCGCCGGCGCGTCTTCTCGGACCAGTGGTGCACCGTGGGTGCCCGGACGTTGATCGTCTCGTGCGTGAAGGCATCACAGGACTCCAAGTTGCGAGTGCTCATCGTTCAGGATCACACCGAACTCACCCGACTGTCCGGGGAGCTGGACTCCGTGCGCACCATGGCCGCTGGTCTGCGAGCGCAAACGCACGAGCACGCGAACCGGATGCACACCGTGGTGTCCCTGCTGGAGCTCGAACGGTACCCGCAGGCCCTCCATTTCGCGGCCTCCAATCTCTCGGTGACCCGCGATCTCGGATCAACGGTGACGGAGTCGGTGGCGGACCCCTATCTCTCCGCCTTGCTACTGGGCAAGACCGCAGAGGCACACGAGCGCGGCGTGGACCTGCAGGTCCTGGCGCACGGTGACATACCGGCGTCCTCTGCGGACCCTTTGGAGGTGGTCAGCGTGGTCGGGAATTTGTTGGACAACGCGATTTACGCGGCGGCATCCAACCGGCACCGGGAAGAACCGGCGGTCGAGGTGGAGCTCGCGCCGTCCGAGCGCGCAGGATACGTGCATCTGACCGTGGCCGACACCGGCCCGGGAGTGGATCCCGCGGTTGCTGATTCCCTGTTCGACCGAGGGGTCTCGACCAAACCGATCGGCGGTTCCATGCGCGGGGTGGGCCTCCACCTCGCGCAGCAGATTGCCGAATCGTGGGGATCTCACCTGCGGTTCGTCAACGAGGCCGGGGCAGTGTTTACCGTGGAGATCCCGGTACTGGGCTCATCCCCCGACCGGGAGGGAGGACAACCGTGATCAATACGTTTGTCGTGGACGACGAGGAACTCACCGCCGCCGCGCACGCGGAGTACATTGGCCGCTGCCCCGGGTTCCGGGTGGTGGGGGTCGCCCTGACCGGGCAGGCGGCGGCCCGAGCCATCATTGAGAAAGCCTCCGGGCCGGAACCCGTGCATTTGGTCCTGCAGGACATCAACCTCCCGGACATGTCCGGGTTGGATGTGGCCAGGACTTTACGGGCGCGCCGGGTCGATGTCGACTTCATGATCGTCAGCGCCCACCGTGACGCGGGAACCGTGCGCGGGGCCACGGCGCTCGGGGTGGTCGGGTACTTGATCAAGCCGTTCACCTTTGACGTGTTCGAGCGCAAGCTCGCGTCCTATGCTCAATACCACCGGCTGCTTTCCTCGGCCACACCGGCGTCCACCACGTTCGATCAAAATGAGCTGGACCGGGCCTTCGCCGCCATGCAGGAGCAATCGGCGCCGAGGGTTCCCAAGGGGCTGTCCCCCGAAACCCTGGACTCATTGGTGACCGCGCTGCAGCAGGTCGCGGGGTTCTACTCGGCGGCCGAGCTGGCCAGGGAACTGGGACTGTCGCGGGTGACCGCACGGCGTTACCTGGAGCATCTGACCGAGCGGGGCATCGTGGAACGGCGGCCCCGCCACGGCACGCCCGGACGGCCGGAGTTGGAGTACGGCTGGAACGGGTGAGCTCACAGATCCGCAGGGCGGCCGGGTACGCGTACCCGGCCGCCCTCCGTCACGAGACGACGCCTCAGGACTTGGGCGCCAGGATCGAATGCAGCGCCTCCAACACCGAGTCGTCCTCAATGGTGGAGGGCA